>JAMPHU010000082.1 GCA_023663225.1 Candidatus Gastranaerophilales bacterium | reverse complement strand
AAAGTTTGTTACGCAGCAAGCTGCGGGGAATTAAACCCTATTTTTGATTAAATCTCCCCAAATAATTTTGCTATTTCTTCATTATCCTCGTCAAAATCATAACCCGGCGTAAATATACGTTTGCCCTTTAATACTCCAATCCGCCTGTTAGAAGAAACTGCTGTAATGTCATCATTTAAATGGGACGCAGGTTTCATGTACTTATTTATCATTTCTAAAAGAAACCTGAGATTTTCCTCGGATAACCCTTCCAATGATTTAGAAACTTCTAATTGAAGCGCTGACATATTATCATCTCCCAATTGATTTTTTATTTTTATACTCACAATATCCGTATAAACTTAGATTCACAATAATTTCTTTATTTTTATTATAGCAGAAAACACGCCAGTTTACACTAACAATTTACTTTTTCCTACCCGTGGGTCTGCCCTTTATTCCAATGCCTTTTCTTCATCAGATATAGACATTGCCAGTTCTTCTATTGCGCCAAAGATCATTGTCTTATAATTATCCTGATTTATCTCGGTCAATTCTTTTTCTATCCGCTGCAGGGACCGAAACCCCCAAAAATGCTCTGAAACCTTCTCCTCAAATCCGGAAACGGACTTGACCATTACTGTGCCCTCTGATTCCTCTTCTTCATACCAACCGCCATCCGCATGGATGGCATTATAAAACATGGTGTGGTTTGATGGTGAGCAACCCTCCGACCAATCTGATATATCCCCAAAATCCATCTGCGCCACATATATTTTCGGAGTGTCGCATGTATCTGAATCAACATTGATCTCCACCGCATATACCGGAGCGTTGATCCAGCCGTTCTCCATAACCTCGCCATCCTCTTTCCTCTGGAAAAGCAAAATAAAACTCCAGTATATCCATCCTTCCCATGACTGATCTGAACTCCATCGCATAAACCGTTTCTCCGGCATATGGTATTTTTCCATATCAAACTCGTTTCTGCATTTGGATATAAGCTTTTCTATGCTTTTCAATGTCTCAAATACAACCACAAACGCATTGTGGATATTCTCACCCAAAGTCATAAAACGCACCCCCATCTATGACAAGCCCTTTGTCGCTGAATCCTCCAAAGGACATAAACCCTTTTTCTTTCAGAAAACCCTTCAAATCCCCTACCATCAAATCCTCGAATCCGTTTACAATCTTGATTTCATCAAGCCCTAACAAGATATCCTGCCATGTGATATATGCCAGATGAACATCCGCGAAGCACCCTTTCAGGTAATTCCTCCGATATATTTCCTTAGCATCGCTTTCCCCTGCTACAAGAATAAGTATTTTCTCACCTGACTTGCACCATTCCGAAAGCATGGCCGCTTCCCTTTCAAGCTGGTTTTCTCCTGACAGGCCACTTTGATATTTTACCTCAATCCCAATTCCCATCCCGTCCAATTCCATATAACCGTCAATTTCCCCATATCCCAATTCAGAACGCTTCCAGAACTCTATGTCGAACTCATTTGTCCGGATAGAACTTATCAAGCCACGAACGCTCCCATCCAGACTATGTATGTGCCTCATATAAATCTGTTTCAGGCCTCTTTGAAAGGGAATATATCTCATAATGCCGAAAAAATTTCCTGTCAACTCATCTTCAAGATTGCTGAATACCTTATGGTGGATCTCTGCTATCATTTTTTGATTCTCCAATTACCTCACAATATCAACGGTAAGCTTTCTTCTTTCTACGTGAAAAGAAAAGTATCTCCGCATTTTACAGAAATACTTCCCTTTATTTTATGCTTTCTTCAAATATCTCTTTTTACCTTCTCTTGCCCTTGCTATAATAGCCTTATTTTTTTCTATGCTTTTCTCCAACTCCTTTTCATCAACCTTATAATTCGGATCCGGAATAAAGATTTCCAAGGGTTTAAAATCATATTCTACATCATTTAAAACATAACTTTCCATTTCATCAGCCTCCTAACGATAATATATACCTACTTCACTACTTTTTGCCAAGAATGACAAAGCCGCAAAATAAACCTCTGTCAACGGAGAATTCTTTTTTAATCCATCCGCACACTCATTAAATAAAGTCACCGCCTTTTTCAAATCATAATCTTCTATCCGTTTCATGTAATGAACTGCTCCCTGATTAGATACCACCGCCATAACTTCCACAGTGGAAAACTCAATGAAAAAACGTATGTCTTGTATCGAAAATGTCTGTGTGGAAGGATGATTACGCAGTACAACTACCGCCACGGATTTCTGTGAAACAAGGATGTGGTTTGACAAAGTATCTGCCCTGACATCTACTTCATGCTCTGTACCCAAAGAAACACCGTACACTTCAAGCGGATTATCCACTGGCCTCACTCCTTCTCAAATCATTCATCCACCTATATTATAGCAGATCACCGTCGAAATTACACTCTATTCTCTACCGCAATCACCAAGGAACCTTTACAGTCTCAACCGCGGCTGCAAAGGCTCCTCTTTTCCAATCTCTATCGCTTGATGTCGTAGTTCATATTCATCAGATTGCGGATGCTCTCCACATCGTCCGTGATATTGGCGTCACCGCGGATGGTATGCTTGATCACGCTGCTGGCCACCGCAAAATTGACCATGTCCATGGGCCTGTATCCATGCATCATCGCGTAGATCAAACCGCTGGCAAAAGCGTCGCCGCCTCCCACGCGATCCAGAATATTGAATGTGAACAGCTTACTCTCAAAAGTATGATTCTCGTACCACAAAAACGCCTTTAAGCTGTTCTCGCTGCCGCTGTGCGCATAGCGCACATGGCGTGCGATACATTTCAGATTGGGATATCTGGCCACAAATTTTTGAAAGATCTCGTCCTGCTGCTCATAGCTGGGCTGAAGCGGAACACCATCCTTCACATCCCCCTTGGAATGATCCTCCTCATCCTTCCAAAGATGATAAGGTTCGATTCCCAACAATACATCCACATAAGGCAGACATTCCGTACAGAAATCTCTTGCCTCCTCCCAAGTCCAGAGCTTGCTTCGGAAATTGCCGTCAAAACTGACCGTCAACCCTTTCTCCTTGGCCACTTTCAGGCAATCCAGCACCAGTTGGCGGCATCCCTGCGACAGCGCCGGTGTGATACCGCTCATATGCAGCCAAGTAAAGCCGTCCAAAAGCTCATTCAGATCTACTTTGGAAAAATCATATTCGGTTATTGCGCTGTGCTTCCGATCATATGTGACCTTGCTGGGACGAATCCCATAACCGGTCTCCAGATAATAACTGCCTAAGCGATGGGTCGGCGTCTCCTCCGGCGTGCTCAGGATCATGGGGGTACAATGCACGTCATTGCTGCGCAACATACGAACCGCGCTCTTTCCCACGCTGTTATTGGGCACTACGCTGAAAAAAGTGCTGTCCACTCCCAGGTTGGCCAGGGCCAGCGCGATATTAGCCTCGCTGCCGCCGTAGCTGGCCTCAAAATTAGTAGCAGTACGGATCTTCTCATAATTAGGCGGCGTCAGTCTCAGCATGATCTCGCCGACAGTGATAAATTTGTTTGTGGTGTCGCTGTCTTTCAGCAACGGGTTGAAATGTTTCATGGAAACCTCCTTTTCACATAAGCACATATCCGCATCTATAATTCTTTTTCATGTTACTTGAAAAAGTATTTCAATATTATTGGCCCATGATCTCCATCAGTACTTCCTTCGCTTTTTCCAACTGATTATCATAGGAATTTTCCTCGGCGTAATACGCCTCCCCGTCAAACTCACACACCACATCCGGCTCTATACCGCTGCCGTGAATATCGCGTCCGTTAGGCGTGTAATAGCTACTGATCGTCACTTTGATCGCCGAACCGTCAGGAAAAGGAATGATCTGTTGTACGATCCCTTTTCCGAAGGTAGTGGTTCCCACCAAGGTGCCAATGCCATAATCCTGTATGGCTCCGGCTAAGATTTCCGACGCACTGGCCGAATTCATATCCACCAGCACCACCAACGGAATATTCAGCTCACGCCTCCCGTCACAAGTGTACTCCACACGCTTTCCGTTCTTATCCTCCGTGTAAACGATCAATCCTTTCGGCAGAAGACGGCGTGCGATCTCCACCACCGCGTCCAGACTGCCGCCGGGATTGGCCCGCAGGTCGAGGATCATCCCTTCCATACCGGATCCCCGCATGGTAGCTACCGCATCCGTAAACTGATCCACCGTCACATCATCAAACTCCGTTATTTGAATATATGCCATATTGTTTTCCAACATCTGATACTCGACAGTAGGACTCTCCACTCTGCGGCGCTCCACCGTAATCGTCAGATAACCATTCTCACCCTCCCTGATGATGGTCAATGTCACCTGGGTGCCTTCCTCGCCCTTGATCATATTCACCGCTTCTGTCAGGCTGAGCCCGTAAGTAGCTTTTCCGTCCACTTCATAGATCAGATCGTTGGCGCGCAGTTGGGCCTCCTCCGCGGGAGCGCCCTCTATCACACCGCTGATCTTTGGCAGCGATGTGTCTGTATCCAGACTCACATACGCCCCGATCCCATAATAGATCCCCTCCGTCTGATTCATAATCTCATTCAATTCCTCAGCCGTATAATATTCAGAGTAAGGATCGTCCAGAGCATCCAGCATCCCTCTGTAGATGCCGTCCGTCAACTCCTCCTCTGTGACCTCTCTCAAATAAAAATACTTATCAATCGTACTTTCCAAACTTTGCAGCTTTTGTACCATAGCCGGCGTAATCGCGGAATCATCCGAAAATACAACACCGTTTGCAGGCGCTCCGTTGTGCTTGATATCTGCCAGATTTTGCAACCGCAACCCCAGGTATACTGCACACAAAACCACCAGCGCACCCGTCATTCCCACGATAATACCGCTGATAAACAAGCCTTTTTGTCCGCTGTTTTGCCTCTCACGACTATTGTCCATTTAGACCTCAACACTCCTTCCACGATGCCATCTCTAAAACACCGCTTTTCCCTTTTTATTCAGACAGATAATTCCACGGCGACACATACTCGCCGTTCAGGCGGACCGCAAAATGCAGATGGTTCCCGCTAGCACGCCCAGTGCTTCCCACCGCTGCGATCGTATCGCCTCGAACGACCAGATCCCCCTTAGACACGTACAATGCCGAAGCATGCATATAAAGCGTATACAAACTGTCCCCGTGATCTATCATCACATAATTTCCCATAGAACCGCTATAAGTGGCCGCCACGACCTTGCCGTCATAAGCGGCATAAATAGCTGTCCCCTTTGGAGCCGTAAAATCCACACCATAATGGAACTGCTCCACTCCCAGCGTGGGGTGCATGCGCATACCGTAATCATCCGATATCCTGTTATAGGACGCCATGGGAAATTTGAAAACACCGCCGTCATAAGTCAGCAGATTGCCGTTGTTGGCAAGAAGCTGCCGCCTCTCCTCCGCGATAGCCGCCTCCAAAGCCTTGATCTCATCCTCCCTCTCGGCAATACTCGCCTGATATTCCTTGATCGCCTGATCTTTATTATTGATATCGGTCTCATAATTGCGAATATCCTGTGTCTTCTGATCGATCAAAAGCTCCAAATTGTGCTGTTCTTCCTCCACCGCCGCCTCAGTATCCTCCAATACCTCCCGCTCAAGTTCCAGTTGTTCTACACAAAGCGCTATGTATTGACTCGTCTCCTGATATTCTTCCCACATCGTCTGATCATATGCGATGATCCGCTCCATCGCTTCCGCGCGATTCAGCAGTTCTCTCATACTGGTCGCCGTCATCAACAGATCCATGATCTGGATGTCACTGCTCTCATACATCAATCTTATGTGACGAACAATCAATTCTTTCTGATTTTCTTCCACTTCCCGCGCAGCAGCCAAATCAGCCTCCGTCTGCGTGATCTGTTCCAGCTTTTCATTGATCTGTGTCTTCAGCACGGCAATCTTCTCTTCTATTTCAGACAGAGTGCCATCCAACTGAACAATATAATTTTTCAGATCCGCTCTCTGGGCGTCCAGTTGCGCCCGCAATGTCTGCAGATCGGTCAATCCGTTCTGCAGCGCTTCCCGTTCCTGCCTGATCTGCGCGATCTGATCTTCCTTGTCCTGAATAGTCTGGGACGTGACACTGGTGGCCCGCACAGGCAGCGATACATACATCTGAGAAAAAAGCGCGAAAACAACCATGCCTGTACAAATGAACCCTGTCAAATTCCGCCGTAATCCTGTCTTCCCACTCGTTCTCCTGTCATCCATCCGCCATGCTCTCCTCGTCCTTTGGCCACTCTGCCATTATACCTGTAAATGTTTGCGTACTGTACTGATACTTCCCAAAAATCCGATCCCCACGCCCACCAATAATGACACCGGCGTCAGAAAATGGAATATCTCATCCACTGAGAGGAAAACCAGAAAACTGCTCAAAACCGTAAAACGATCCACCACATAACTCAGCACATAATTGTACACGGTATAAATAATGCCCAAGGGCAGCGCCGCACCGATCAAGCCGATCAACATGCCTTCCAGCACGAAGGGGGCGCGCACAAAAAAGTCGGTGGCGCCGATGTATTTCATAATGTTGATCTCCTCCGACCGCACAGATATACCGATCGCGACCGTGTTACTGATCAGGAAGATGCTGACCGCCAAAAGAATCACAATGATCCCCAAAGACACATAGGCGATCAATAAGTTCAAGCCGGTCAGCGTGTTCGCCGTAAAGCCAACATCATTTATCTTGCGCACCTCCGGTATGGATTCCAGCCAGGTCACCAACGCGTCATGCATGGACACATCGCTCAAAAAAATCTCGAAATTGTCTTCTCCTGCCAACGGATTTTCCGGAAAACCTTCCGCATAATTTTCTCCGAACAAAATCGGCCCAAAAGCAACCCACGCCTCGTCCGCCGATTGGAACACCACTCTGGACACCTCCACGCGCGCGGCAATCTGCTGACCGATCTCTTCCAGCCTCTCTTTGGTGGGCAACTGTCCCTCCACATGACTCTCACAGCCGTCCCCCAGCAAGCCGTCCTCACTGTGAAAAAAAACCGTGATCGACACATTCTCCTCCGCGTTGATCAAAATATGTCGAAAATTGGCCACTATAGCATAAAAAATGCCAAACAGGAACAAACAGGCGGAAATCGTAGCAATGGACGCCAGCGAATACCACTTGTTGCGGAAAATATTGGCGAACCCCTGCCTGATCGTATAAAACAATGTGCTAATCTTCATCGATATAACCGCCTTCCTCCTGGTCGCTGACAATGATACCCTTCTTCATAGTCACAACCCTCTTTTGCATAGCGTTGACTATCTCTCTGTTATGTGTGACGACCACAATCGTAGTGCCCCGCTCATTGACCTCCTCCAACAGCTTCATAATCTCCCATGAATTTTTGGGATCCAGATTACCGGTGGGCTCGTCCGCCAACAAAATGGACGGATTGTTGATCAGCGCTCTGGCAAGAGCTACTCTCTGCTGTTCTCCGCCGGAGAGCTGCTTCGTCTTGGCCTTATATTTGCCCGCCAGACCCACCGTGGCCAAAATGGACGGCACATTCCGGCGGATATCCTTCCCCGGCACCTCTATGATCCTTTGCGCAAACGCCACGTTCTCGTATACGTTCCTGTCGTTCAGCAGACGGAAATCCTGGAACACCACCCCCAAATTTCGTCGAAACATGGGGACTTTCCTGTGCTTGAGCTTTGCCAGATCATGCCCCAGCACATAGACATTGCCGCTGGTAGCCGTGAGCTCCCGCAGCAACAATTTGATCATGGTTGATTTTCCGGAGCCGCTGTCTCCCACGATAAAGACGAACTCTCCCCTCCCGATGCTAAGCGTCACATTATTCAGAGCCGGAGCGCCTGTAGAGTACGACTTGCTGACATTGTCCAAAAAAATAATACCGTCTTCCTCGATCATTTGCTCTCTTCGATATCTCGCCATTTCTTTTCTCTTCATACGTAAACCACCTATTCTGCTTTGTTAAACTATCTAACGACATCAGTATTCAAAAGTTTCCATGTATCTCATATATTTCACAACCATAAGTGCAATCTTGAAGGTAATGGCATCCTCAAACACACGGAGATCCAATCCGGTGCTTTTCTGCAGCTTATCCAGACGGTACACCAGCGTATTGCGGTGGATGAAGAGCTGTCTGGAAGTCTCGGACACATTCAGACTGTTCTCAAAAAATTTATTGATCGTCGTGAGCGTCTCCTCATCGAATTCGTCCGGACTCTTGCCCCCGAATATCTCACGAATGAACATCTTGCACAGAGGAATGGGCAGTTGATAGATCAGACGGCCGATGCCCAGCTCACTGTAAGCGACAACATTTCTCTCGCCAAAAAAAATCTTGCCCACGTCCAACGCCATCTTCGCCTCTTTATAGGAACGACTGACCTCCTTGATCTCATGGATCACCGTGCCATATGCCACGCGCACCTGCTTCAGATTTTCTTTTTGCAGATAATGCACCAACTCCCTGGCCATTTTTTCGAGATCTCTGGCATTATTATTCTCTGTAAGCGCCTTGACGATAATGACATTATTTTCATCCACAGCCGTAATAAAATCTTTGGCGCTGTTGTCAAAATGTGCGCGAGTCAACTCCAGAGAATTGTTATCCCTGCCGTTTCCGGACTCTACGATCAACACTACCCTGGGCACATCCGTCTGAATATGCAATTTTTTGGAACGACTGTAAATATCCACCAAAAGCAGATTGTCCAGAAGCAGATTTTTGATAAAATTATCCTTGTCAAAACGCTCCTTGTAAGCCACCAGCAAATTCTGGATCTGAAAAGCCACCATCTTGCCGATCATATAGACATCCTCACCGGCTCCGGCCGCCACCAATATGTACTCTAACTGCTGCTCGTCAAATACCTTAAAATATTGGTAACCCTGTATCTCTTGCGAGTCAGCGGGGGATGATGCAAACTCTGCCACAGGCCTGGAACAGCTACGCATATCCATAGTGGCAGCAACCTCCTTGCCGTCCGTATCCATAACGCACAGTTCGACTCTGGTAATACCTTTCAACCCCTCCAGTGTGTTCTGCAAAATCTGGTTCGATATCATACGATCCACCCCTCTGGCCCTTACGCCGCACATACCTTCGCACCCATATATTAAAAATATACAAAAAAATAGTGAAAAAAGCAATAGGCTTTTAGCACTTTTTCATAATTTTTATAATGTTATGAAAAAAAGAAGTCGTCCTATGACAAAATCAACCGGACAACTTCTTAATCTTTCCAAATTCCAGCTCTATACGGGCATCCTAAGACAGCTTACACTCTCATATCAAAGTTAGCGCCTATCTCAGGATTGACACTCCTCTCCATCGCTGCGGTGTCAAGCATCTCAACCATGCCTGCCCCCAGCTCTCGGTTGGTATCCAACATCTTGCCGAGCACCGCAGTGCCGATCTGCGTCTGCGTGGAATTTGTGGCCATCGCTGTGGATAATCCTGCAATATTCATATGAAACTCCTCCCTCCGTCATCTATGATACCATGCTTTGGTTAGGTATATTTTAACACAATGTGATTCCAATTACCAGTGTTTTTATACATTTTTTAACACTTGCGGATGGTGTTCTCACCGATCTCAATCATACCCGCCTTGAGCAGTCTCCCCACGGCACGCTTAAACTCATTTTTGCTCATTCCGGTCTCGCGCTTTATGACTTCCGGCGACGCTTTGTCATTGAAGGGCAGCGCGCCCCCATAGCCGTCCAGAATAGACAATAACTCCTCCGCGTCCTTTTCCATCTGAATATACGCCTTTTCACGAATACTCAGATCCAGCTTGCCGTCCTCATGCACCTTGACCACCCGCGCCTGGATCGTCTCTCCCACCTCGGCTCTGCCAAACAGCTCCCTCTTGGGGATCAGCGCGGAGTAAATATCGTCAACCGCCACAAATGCTCCAAAATTTTCACTGTACTCATAAACCCGCCCGCACACACGCTCACCAATTTGATAAGGACTATCTGTCCGCAGATGGTCATAGACCTTCATGGTGGCGCAGAGTCGGGCGCTTCTGTCAATGTACAAAGACACCAGAACCTCTTCTCCCTCTCTCACTTGCCTTGTCTGCTGCTTAAAAGGCAAGAACAGATCTTTCTCCAATCCCCAATCTAAAAATGCACCGATCCGTCCCACTTGAACCACCTTGAGCACGGCTGTGCCGCCCAACTGCAATAACGGTTCTCTGGTGGTGGCGATCAACCGATCCTCAGAATCTTTATAGAGAAATACTTCCAGATCATCACCCTGCTCGCAATCCTTTGGAACTTGTCTGGCAGGGAGCAGAACTCTCTCCTCCTCCTTGTCAGGAGCCGCCAAATACACTCCGAAATCCACGCGTTTGACCACGCGCAACATCTGCTTTTCTCCCAGTTTTAACATTTGTCCTCCGTCCTCACTTTTCGTAGAAATTCCACCACTACATAGGGTTTTCCATTCTGATCCGACAATGTGATCACACACTGTCCCTGATCCTGCGCCACATAAGGGTACAACACATCATCCAAAAACGCCTGTTTTTTGTATTCCGCCCGCATCTGTCCGATCACAAAGTCATCCGGCAAAAATTCCATTGCCATATCTACATATTGACCATTGTTTACATGATAATTCGTGTCAAGATGATGCTTTTTGACCACCAGCGGCTCCCTGTTTTCGCCTCCCTGAGGAATGGAAATCTTGCGGGGGGCGTACTCCATAGGCAATTTTTCTTCCAATGCATAACCTTCCCGCATTTTCTCCGTGGGCATCACAGGTTTATTCGTAACAGTGTCCAAAAGTGTCCACAAGCTGTTGGCGACCGCCAAATATTCCCCGTTTTCCCCCAGCATGGCAAAATTACGGTAGCCAAAAAAACCTTTAAATTCATAGGGCGCAGTACCAATCTTCACCCGCTCGCACAGTTCGGGATAACGATTGACCACGATCTGCCAGGAGGACAGCACCCACACCATATGGCGTTCCTTCAAATATCCGACCCCCAACCCCAAATCTTCTGATTGAAAAGTGGAACAATCCTGAAAATAATTTAACAGCGCGGCCAGAGTCAATCTTCCTTCGCTGTCCGCCTCACTAAAACGAATCCTTCCGTCAAATGTATACATTTCTCCTCCATTCTCAGTCGTCACTGAAACAACTGCCATATGATCACGCCGACCCAAAAGATCCCATAGAGCGCCATCCCCACATTCCCGAACGCCGCGCCCAGACGCGCTCCGGCGGAAAAGGCGGATGTACTCTTGTCCAAAGTAAATTTCTTCGTCGCCAGAGACACAATGAAAAATACGGCTCCCATAATCACGACGGCCAAAAGAATCCCTACATAGGCAAGAAAAACAAAAAAGATCCCCTTATACTGCATCATATAATCCATCATCCCATCCACATCCGCGCTGCTAAACACCCTCAGATATTCCTCCAGATCCATATGCTGCATCAGCAAAATGGACAAGGAACCGAACAAGTTGATCGCCATATGGATACCCGCGGTGAATTTCAGGCTTCCGGTCTTGACATACAAAAAAGCCAGAAACGCTCCTATCGCAAAGGCATAGATAAATTGATTCAGATTGCCATGGAACAATCCAAACATCAATCCTGACACCAGAATCGCCACGCCTTGGCCATAGCCTGCGATCCGATCCAGAAGCAGTCTGCGAAACACCAGCTCTTCCACAAGCGGCGCGCATATCACCACATCCAAGATCAGCAGCCACGGACTGACGCCGAGTGTAGCATTTGCCAGACTATTCTGCACCATATCACCCTTAAACAGGCTGATAATGAACGTGATAATATTGCCAATAAAATTAGATACATATGTGAGTGCATAACACATGAATACTGCCATGACAAAATGGCCCGGATGCACACGCACGCGGCGGTCAGCCGGCACATTCTTCGGGATACGCCGCGCCAACATAATGATCACCGGCATACCGACCCCATACATGGCCACAGAAGACAGGAGCAACCGTATATTGTCATTTTGGGCCAGATCAGGCGTAAACTTTGAGAGGAGCGCCAACACCCCATATGTGATTCCATATGATATGATGGCTCCCGCTAAGAACATCCCACCGAGCTTGGAAAAAACTGTTCTGATCGCTTTTATGTCTACAGCCTGATTCACTTCCGTTTCCATCTTTCGCTTCCTCCATTGTCAGGAATTTGTCATCTGTGTGCAGCATCCGCAGGGCCCATTGCCGCTGGAATAAAATAACTCAACAGAGAGTCTCTGCTGAGCCTTGAAGCAGGGCTACAAGGATTCGAACCTTGAAATGACGGAGTCTTAAGTCCGTTGCCTTAAACCCGTTTTTCTCAGCAAAATCAAGGGATTGCAAGACAGGAGTGCATGAAATTGACCTATAGATTGACCTATCCGTTCTCAATATACAGGCTATTGTCAAAGCCTGATTGCGTTCCCTGTAAACGGATGATTCTTTTCATACTGAGATGAAATGTTCTGCTTCAATGACTCCCATCTGTTCCACCAGACATTTCATCCCTCTATTCATGATTTCAACTGTACTGTCCATTATACACGGCTGCAAATATATTCCTCCGCCTCATCTTCTGTAAGATGATATCTCTTCATAATTACCTTTTTGATTTCCTGATCAGTCTGTTGAATATCACGGAGCAAATCAACAGCCTCATGGATAATTTTCGGCTCCATAATCTCCATTAACACTTCATACATATTCTCATCTCCTATCATCTCATCAACAATTTCCCTGTTTGCGCTGATACTCACTTCCAAAACAGAATCAGCCAGCTCCCTGTCCTCTTTTCCAGTCATCTGCTTCCTTATATTCAGCATTTCCCTAAAATCTTCTTTACTCAGGTCATCCGACAACCCTTTCACCCAGATATGAGAAGCTTTATCCAGTTCGCCCGTAACGACGATCTGTGTCGGGAACCAATTCTTTCCCTCTATATAGTAGACTCCTCTGCTGAATGGAACGATCTCACACCCATGCTCCATAAAGTAGCGGAAAAGTCCTTCCGGTTTTGCTTTCCGGACAATGGATAGCGTGATATCTTCTGCTTTTATGGCATCCACAGTTTTCCCATAAGCTTTGTAAAGGCAGGCATATGCCAGCGTCTTGTAAAAGGTGTCAATATCCAGATGATCCTCCGGTGACTTGTACTCCACAATATTATGCCCCTTAAACAGCTTTCCTATTTCGCTGGCGATCTGGAACGAAGCTTCCTTTTTGATAACCAGCAGGTCGATCTCCAAAGGCTTCGTGTTCAGATTATATTCCTTTTCAAAAATCAAATCTGCCCTGTCCGGTCCAAAGTCCAGTCCCATAGCAGACACAAAAGCCGAATGCCACTGTATCTTCGTTTCTTTCATAAAATCTCCCTTCTGTACTTCTAAGTATATCATTTCCCATTCTTTTTTGCCACCCATATATCCTAAATTTTTGATAAACAGCTATCTGGTATCTTGTGGCATACTGTCATTTTCTCTCTTTTGAAAAACCTCCGGCAGTTCCACAATCTGTTGTGCTTTCCCCTCCACAATGCATTTCACATAGTCCCGTAACTGTAATGTTTGTATAAGGGTTTCCTGCATTATTCTGCTTTTTCCACGCATCTTCTTTTTTCTTCATCTCTTTAAGACAGGCGGTTTTTGTGTTTGCTGTGACTGTGAACACTTTACGCTGGCCATTTGCTTTATACCCAACAGATTTTCTGTGTGTTATGGTTCCATCAGGGTTTATCTTAAATGCCCCCTCACCCTTCGCGTTTCTCTTTTCTCCCATTTTATTTCCTCCTCTCAAAATATTCTGCCGGAATCGACGGATACCGGCAGAATGTACTTTGGGGTTACAATTTAAACTCCTTGTACGCATGCCGTTTCAGCCAATCGTCTACTTCTGCCTCAACGACATAGTATCTCCCCCCAATCTTCATTGATGGAAACGCCGACGCACGCATCAGCGCATAAGTCCTATCCCGACCGATCCTCAGTTTCGCTTGTAAATCTTTTGTTCCCAGAAGCATTTTCATTTCCTCCTCCATTCTGGTTGTGTATCACAAAAGTGATTACATTGCTATTGATTTCTCCTAAATATTGCTTTGATTTTATCAATGAACATAACATTTGAATCTGGATAAATCAAGTTTAGCAGTTCGCTAACGCGCACAGGCGACATAGTCGCTTTAATCGCGCCGCTTCCGTCCACCGTCATGATCTCTTTCTGGACCACGTTCCAGTCCAGCCCCGCAAGGCGCAGCGCCGCGGCTGAATCAGGGGTTTCCGCCACCATCGTGCCAAGGCCGTGCCAGGGTTTCTCCCTGACGTAAAACATTGATTCCACGTTTGCCGCCATACTCATTTCCCCCTTCCAGCTTTTCCGCTAGCCAGAGGATGAGCCTGGCTGCGGTTGTCCCTGTGGCTTTTAAGATTTTAAATACTGTACCCATTGTAAGTACCTCCTTTGTGTGGCTCCGGTATCACTGTGGGATGCCGGATATCTGGTTGATATGCTGCGGGGGAATAATATATCATTTCGGTTTGGGGAACTGCGGGGTTATAGACAATCGAGTAGGGGAGATTTTCTCTCCCCTCTCACACCACCGTACATGCCGTTCG
>JAMPHU010000081.1 GCA_023663225.1 Candidatus Gastranaerophilales bacterium | reverse complement strand
AGGGAGAAACACATAAGAGAGATGAATACAATATTGAGAGAACGTGAGATGGCAAAACGGGGGAGAGACAAGGCTTTTCAGGAGAGGAACGAGGCTTTTCAGGAGAGGGATACGGCTTTTCAGGAGAGGGATACGGCTTTTCAAGAGAGAGATGCTGCTTTTCAGGAGAGAGATGCGGTTTTTCAGAAGTTAGATGCTGCTTTTCAGGAGAGGGATGCGGTTTTCCAGAAGTTAGATGCTGCTGTCCAAGAGCGGGACGAGGTCTTCCGGCAGCTTGAATTGCTGCGGCAGGAAAATGAATCTCTGAAAAAACAGCAAAACCAGGGAAAATAATTTGTTATTATAGCACTTCATTAGAAAGATATTGATAGGAAAAGGGAGTCAGGTATGCGGATCGATTTAGCGGGAGAATGGGATTTACATCTGGACAAGGATGAACATGAGAGAGGGTTGCCGGATCCGGCATCGGGGAAGATTATGCTGCCCGGCACTCTGCAGGCGGCTGGCTACGGCTATACGATAACACGCGATACTGAATGGATGAGCGGTCTGCACAATCCCTTTTGGTATGAGCGGGAGGAGTATCAGGATAGGCGCGAGGGGGAGAATGAGTTTCAGGTTGGACCACGGGCGGATGGGGTGTGCAAGGTGCCTTTTTTGGCGCAGCCGAAGCGTCATTATATTGGTGTGGCGCATTATGAGAGGACGTTTCGCGTGGCACAAGCTGAGGCGGAGGCAGAGTGGACGCTGCGTCTGGAGCTGGCCAGATGGCGTTCTAAGGTGTACATAGATGGGGCGTTTGTGGGCGAGGATTGTTCGCTCTGTGCGCCCCATGAGATACTTTGCGGCAGACTATCGGCGGGAGAGCACCGCATCCGCGTGGAGATGGATTCCGGGATGCAGTATCCTTATCGGCCGGACGGACATGGCGTGTCCGATGCCTTGGGAGCTGTGTGGAATGGCATGGTGGGAGAGATCGCGCTTTTATCCGGTGAGGAGATGGCTGCAAGGCGGGAGGAGAAGTCCGCATACGCAAATGCGCATCCGGTAAAGATTGAGACAAAGGACGGGGTATTTTTGGTGGACGGTGTGCCCACCTATTTTAGAGGGACGCATTTTGGCGGAGATTTTCCGCTCACAGGGTATCCTGCGACGGATCTCGCGTGGTGGAAACGATTGATGCAGACTGTGAAAACTTGGGGGTTTAACTTTATCCGTTGCCATTCTTACTGTCCGCCGGAGGCTGCTTTTTTGGCGGCGGACGAAGAAGGCGTTTATCTGCAGCCGGAATGTGGCATGTGGAATTATTTTGACGATGACGACCGATCGGGAATGTATCCCGTCTTGCAGAGGGAGACTGTAAAGATCTTAAAAGAATTTGGGCATCATCCCTCTTTTGTGCTGTTTTCCCCGACCAATGAGCCGGCGGGGGAGTGGTATCACATCCTGCGCAGATGGGTCTCGTTTGCAAGGGAGACGGACGCGGAGTTGGGATATGCCGGAAGGCGACTTTACACGGCGCAGTCGGGATGGTTTTATGATGTGCCGCCGGATCAGATTTCGGGGACGGATTATATTTATTTTCATCGATCCGGTTTTGGCCCATACAGGGGAGGTATGATACGCAATACGGTGGGATGGCGCGGAAAGGATTATGACCCTTCTCTGGAAGGCTGCAAGCTTCCGGTGATCTGCCATGAGATGGGGCAATGGTGCGCCTATCCCGATTTTGACAGAGTGATCCCCAAATTTACCGGTTTTTTGGAGCCGGGGAATTTTGAGATATTTAGGGAAAATGCGCGGAAGGCGGGTGTGCTTTCTCTGGCGGGAGCGTTTGCCCATTGCTCCGGCAAAAATCAGGTCAGACTTTTGAAGGAGGAGATGGAGGCGAACCGCCGCACGAAATGTCTACAGGGATTTGAATTTTTAGATCTGCATGATTATCTGGGACAGGGCGCGGCGCTTGTGGGTGTGTTGGACGCCTTCTGGGAGAGCAAGGGGTATGTGACGCCGGACGAGTTTCGGGAATTTTGCGGCGACACGGTGCTTTTGACCAGACTGCCTTCCTATGTGTATCACAGCGGAGAAAATATAGACACACCTGTTATTGTAAGCCATTATGGCGGGGAAGCTTTACAGAATGAGACACTTGTCTGGAGGCTTCGCAATGTGGAGGATGAGAGCGTATATGCACAGGGGGAAATAGCGGTTCCCTATATTCCTGTGGGCAAAAATGTGGAAATATGCCATATTGAGGAGTCGCTTTCAGATGTTATAAAGAATGTTGCTATGGTGTTGGAGCTGGAACTGAAGGGATGCGGCGCAAAGAATCACTGGGATATCTATGTATTTGTAAAGCCGAATGTGCAGGAGAAGGGGGAAGGAAGAGGCAGGCGTCAGTGCGTGTACACCAAGGACTTTGTCAGGGCGTGCGAGGCCCTTGAGCGGGGGGAGGCAGTCCTCTATACGCCTTATCTGTCGGATTTGGATTACGACTGCACGCCTCTGTCTTACCGCAATGTATTCTGGAACGCGCAGATGGGGCCGAAATGGAGCAGAAGCATGGGACTTTTGATACAAGAGGGGCATCCGATCTTTCGGGAGTTTCCCACAGAGCGGGACGGCGGATGGAATTGGGCGGATATTCTGGAGCGTTCGAGGGGTTTTTGTCTGGATCAGATCGCGTCTGACTTTCAGCCGGTGGTGCGGGCCATCGATGACTGGAACCGCAATATTCCGCAGTCTTTGATCTTGGAGGCGCAGGTGGGCAGGGGAAGGCTTCTTTTGGTGAGCGCCGACCTGGAGGGAAGTTTTGAGGAGCGTCCCGCCGCATATAGTTTAAAGCGGGCGCTTTTGCGATATTTGGAGAGCGGGGAGTATGTGCCGGCTGCCGCGCTCACCGTGGAACAGATATCCGCCCATATATGTTCCGTGACGGCGGGAAAAGCATGGATTGCGGATATCGTTTTTAAAGGAGCGGGCAAGACGAGCCGTCACGCCAGGGAGGCGCTTTTAGATCCCAATCCCAATTTCACCTGTGTGTTGGAGGGGAAGGCGTTTCCTATGCAGGTGGATCTGAAGCTGATCCCCGAAGAAGAGCGCACAGAGGAGAAAGGACGAATCAGAGGACTTGTGTACCTTTCCGTGCAGACCGATCGAATGTTTGAGGGTTGTATCTGCGAGTATCAGGTGACGGGACAGTACAGGGGGGAGAGCATCTTGCTCGATAAGGGTTTCTTTCAGAACAGTCTGCATCCACAACATGTGTTATTTCCGAAGCAGTTAGCCACTTCATCGGGGGAGGAGATCGACCCGAGCCGGTTGGAGCAGATCAGCCTGCGCATCCTTTCCTGCTACGGGCAGGGAGAGCGGGTCGTGTGGAAAGAAGGGAAGGACGGCTGGGAGAGAAGTGTGGAGGATCCCGAACCCAAGGTACAGTTTGCGGCGCTGTCGCTTTTGTGTACAGACAGCGGCTCCCACAGCGACGAGATATTCTGGGATCGGCATGAGAGGAGCAACACCAGGGAGATCGAGGCTTAATGCGGGTTCTCGACTATAGAATAGAAAAGAAAGGAAAAGGTAATTTATGAAACTGCATCAACTGACGATCGGAGAGCCGAAAGGTTATACTACATGGGGGTGTATGTGGGAGAAGGGGGAGTATGAAAAGGATACTTCCTGCATCTGCAAAAACAAGGCGGGGGAAGAGGTGCCCATGCAGACCCGCATTACGGCATATTGGCCGGACGGCTCCGTAAAGTGGACTGCCCACACCGCGGACAGCGGGCGGCTGGGGAAGGAGATCGAGGTCCTGCCCCGGGAGAGGAAGGTGCCCGAGGAGCCGCAGTTCACCGGAGATCCGCAGTCTCAAATGGCGCTGACGGAGGAAACGGACAGGATCCTGATTGATGCGGGTGAGCTGTCCTTTGTGATAGACAAAAGAGGGGAGACGCTTTTTGAGAGGGCGGCGCTTTGTGGACAGGAACTGGCCTTCCATGCAAAGCCGGTGCTTCTCTTGGAAGAACCCCTCACCATACAGGGCAATCCCGCCCGCGTGGAGAAAGCCTATGACGGGCAGATCGAGGAGGTGGAGATCGAGGAGCGGGGGAATTTGTTTGTCCTGCTTAAGTTCACCGGCTGTCACCGCAGCAGAGAGGGCGAGCGGAAGTTTCCCTTTATTATACGGATGAAGATCGCCTACGGATGCAGAGAGATCTTTTTTACCCACACGTTTCTCTATGACGGCGATGAGAACCGAGACTTTCTCAAAGGCTTAGGAATCGACTTTCAACTGAAAATGAAGGGAGCCGCATACAACAGGCATATCAAAGTGATGGGGGATCACGGCGTGTTCCATGAGGTGTCGGCGCCCCTGACGGCATGGCATCCCATCACGCCGCGCGCACTCTATCAGAGACAGATGAGCGGGGAAGTCATGGAGCTTTCCGGAGAGGAGAAGGAGATAGCGGAGCAGATTTTGCGGGATTCTCCCCTTTGGAGTGAGTATGAGATCTGTCAGGACAGTCCTACGCACTTTGACATACGCAAGAAGCTTGCATTAGATAACGCATGTTACATAGATTGTCTCCACGGCGGCCGCACCAGAGGCGGCATGGCGGTGGGTTCCGAGGCGGGGAGTGTGATCTTGGGGATACAGGACTTTTGGGAAAAGTACCCCTCCGGCTATACGGTGAAGGGACTTGAGAAAGACAGCGCCTCCTGCACGCTCTGGCTGTGGTCGCCAGCCGCCGAGGCCATGGATTTCAGGCATTATGCGGACAGGGGATACAGTCAGGTGTGCTACGAGGGATATGATTACATGGGGGCCACACCTTATGGGATCGCCTGTACAAGCGAGTGCGGCATGGCTTTTTGTGAGGCGATGATTCCTGAGGATGAGGAGATCATTGCGTTTGCCGGACGGCTGGATCATCCCGTGCGGTATGTAGGGGAGCCTGCCTATTACCACGAGAGAGGGGCGTTCGGTTTTTGGTCTCTGCCTTCCTACGATACGCAGATGGAGCGTTGGCTGGAAGAGCAGTTGGAGAAAGCCTTTGCCTTCTACCAGAACGAGGTGGAACAGCGGGGATGGTACGGCATGTTCAACTATGGGGATTTCATGCACAGTTACGATGTGGTGAGGCATAAATGGAAATATGACATGGGCGGTTATGCCTGGGATAATACGGAGCTAGTGCCCACACTCTGGTTGTGGCTGTATTTCTTGCGGACGGGCAGGGAGGATGTGTTCAGACTGGCGGAGAAACTCTCCAGACATACTTCGGAGGTGGACGTCTATCACATGGGGAAGTACAAGGGACTGGGTTCCAGGCACAATGTGAGGCATTGGGGGTGTCCCTGCAAGGAGGCGCGCATCGCCATGGCGGGGCACCACAGGGTCTATTATTATCTGACGGGCGATTACAGGATGGAGGATATCTTTGAGGAGCTTGCGGACAATGAGATGAGTTTTTTGAACAAGGATCCTTTGGGAGATTTTTATGACAAGAAGGATATGGTCTATCCCAGCCATGCGCGGACAGGGCCGGATTGGTCGTCTCTGTGCTCTAATTGGATGACAAAGTGGGAGCGTTTTTTGGATGAGAGATACCGCCGTAAGATCGAGACGGGGATTGCGGATATCAAGAATACGCCCTTTGGGTTGGTGTCGGGGCCGCGGTTTGAGTTTGATCCGCAGACCTGCCATCTGCGCTATATCGGGGAAGTCACAAACGGAAATGTGCACTTGCAGGTCTGCATGGGCGCGCCCCAGATCTGGATGGAGCTGGCGGAGCTTTTGGAGGATGAGGAGTGGAAGCGTCTGTTGGCGGAGTACGGCAGATTTTATTATCTTCCCAAGGAGGAACAGATCAGCGAGACAGGGGGAGCCATGGGCAACAAGGGTTTCACATTCCCCTTTATGGCGGCGGCCATGGGGGCGTACGGCGCGGCGTATCTGCGGGACGATGTGCTGGCGGGGCGCACCTGGAAACATTTGCTGAAAGCGCTGCTGACGGAGAATGACCACAACGGGTTTGAGAGCATCGAATTAAAAGACCAGGGAAATCAGAGCGTTCTGACCGAGATTCCCTGGGTCAGCACCAATTTTGTGGCGCAGTTTTGCCTGAATGTGATTATGGCGCTGGCGTTTATCCGAGAGAAACTGCCCGCCACCTTGCAGGAGGCCAAGGCGTTGGTGTCGGATGGAGATACAGAAGAGCATTTTCACAAAGCCTGACAGACAAAAGGAAGATGGAATAGAAAAAGTGCAAAAAGCGCGGAAATGAGGAAAATATGGAATTAAAGATTGTGACATTGGAAGATGGCTTTGTAGAGATCGGCTGGGAGGCTGTATCCGGCGCGGACAAATATCGTGTTCTGTGGTCTGATGTGGACAGGGAGGGCGTAAAGTATTGCGGGATGACTGTGACGAAGGAGTTGTCCTACACGCTGCGGAAAGCTACGCATGTGCCCCATTTTATCAAGGTGGAGGCTCTGTGTGGAGAAAAAGTGACCGCACAGAGCGGACTGCTGCGCACACCCGTGAAGAAAGTGTTCCACAGGCAGTTGGAGCGTCTCAATCGCGGCTTGCAGGCCGTGCCCGTCGAAAACGGCATCTTTTTGAGCTGGCGGATGTTTTTGGAGGAGGTGGACGGTTACGACAAGACCGGCCTCACCGGCACGGATTACAAGGTTTACCGGAATGATGAGGAGATTGCCTTGGTGACTGACAGCACGAACTACCTGGATCGTCAGGGACAAAAAAACGACCGTTATTCTGTAGCGCCCATCCGACAGGGACAGGAAGGGGAGAAATGTGACGCCGTCCTTCCCTGGGATAAAGAGTATCTGGATATTCCGATCAAGAAGCCTGCGGATGGCGTGACGCCCGCGGGGGAGGCTTATACCTACCGCGCCAACGATATGAGCGTGGCGGATGTGGACGGCGACGGGGAGTATGAGTACATTGTGAAATGGGATCCCAGCAATTCTCAGGATGTGTCCATCAAAGGATACACCGGCAAATGTTATCTGGATTGTTATAAGCTGGATGGCCGGCTTTTGTGGCGTCTGGATATGGGCGTCAATATCCGTGCGGGGGCGCACTACACGCAGTTTATCGTCTATGATTTCAACGGTGACGGGAAGGCGGAGATGGCGGTAAAGACCGCTCCCGGGACGCAGATGACCACCTATGATCAGGCGGGGAGCGTGAAGGAGCAGTTTTATATTACGCTGCCTGCGCGCGATGTGGCGGCAGGCGTAACCCATCAGGACAATTATGTGTGTTCCAGAGAAGGGTACAGACAGCATATGACGCAGGTGTTCGAGGGGTGGAGAGAGCATCCCGAGGTGAAGGCAGGGCATTGGCCCGACACTCTGGAGGAATGTTTTGGGTTGGAGCCCAAATACACCTATCCCTTAAGCCATGAGGACGCCGCGGCGCTGGTAGATTATTTTATAAAGGAGTACGCGCCTTCCCGCAGTCCCAAAAACGAGCTGGATAAATTTGAGGGTTTTATCTATGAAGGGCCGGAGTATCTGACCATGTTTGCCGGAGACGGCAAGGAGCTGCAGACGATCCCCTTCAAGATGGAGCGTGTGGACGACGGGTTGATGTGGGGCGACTACGCCATGAAGCGGATCGAACCCTGCAACCGCGTGGATCGCTTTTTGTCAGGCGTGGCCTATCTGGACGGCGAGAGGCCCTATCTTTTGATCTGCAGGGGTTACTATACCAGATCCACTATCGTGGCATACGATTTTTTTGAGAATCAGTTTCGGGAGTATTTCAGTATCGACAGCGGGTTTGTGCCCATGGCCAATCCGTTCTGCGACGATTTTGTCCATGGGAACGACGGGACGGATCCCGTGTACGGTATTCTCGCGGGACAGGGCAATCATAGTCTTTCCACCGCGGATGTGGACGGGGATGGCTGCATGGAGATCATCTACGGCGCGGCCACCATCGACCACGACGGGTCTGTGCTCTACAGCAGTCAGGATTACCGGCCGGATGGTGTGCGCGCGAAATTGGGGCACGGGGACGCCATGCATGTGGCGAAGATCGATCCCGACAGGCCGGGATTGCAGATATTCAATGTGTTTGAGGGCGGCGCAGCGGTGCCTTACGGTTATGCGCTGCGCGATGCGGAGAGCGGAGAAGTGCTCTTTGGGGAGTATGCCACCACGGATCTGGGGCGCTGCATGATCGGCAAGATCACCAACGATGTGAGGGGCCTGCAAGTGTGGGTGAACGAGGTGTACGATTGTGCTGGGAACAAGCTGGAGGTTCCTGTGCTGGGAACGAATCAGTCTATCCGCTGGGCGGGAGATTTGACGACACAGGTGATCGACAGTCCGCAGTATATCGGCACGGTGCAGACGGGCGTGATCAACGACAATATGCACGGGGAAATGCTGGTTCCCGAGGGGACGATGACCAACAACGGGACAAAGGGAAATCCTTGTCTGATTGCAGATATCTTTGGCGACTTCAGAGAGGAGATCCTTTTGCGGACGGAGGACAGCAGCGCGATCCGCATATATATGAATACGGAGGTCACAGATCACAAACTGTTTACCCTGATGCATGATACCCAGTATCGGTGTGGGGTGGCATGGCAGAATAACTGCTACAACCAGCCGGGGTACACCAGCTTCTACTATGGAAGCGATATGGACTTTGGGGATGTGCTGCCAGAGAAGTTCCACTGAAGAAGAGAGGTTGCCGGAAAGTTACGGAAAGTTACGCTCCAGAGGGGTAATCATTCCCATTCGGACACGCTCTCGCTCGGTGAAACACGTAGCGGCGCTAAGCTCAAAAGGACTTCGCTAAGCGCCGACGTGTTTCAACGGTTCCTCATGGGAACAATTACCCCACTGGAGCTCAGTAACCTGCCAGTAACCTGCAATGTCGAATAATTTTGCCGGATGCTGCGGTCCGAATTGTGTGGATGGTATATTCCAACGCAGACACGCTTTCGCTGCACCTCGCTCGTAACGGTACATAAGCTGCTAAAAGACAGCAGCTATAGTCAACAACGTTTACTATTAGTACCGACGGCTCGCTAGTGTCTGCTTATGGAGTATACCGTCCGCACAATGACACTTTCTATGGCCTCAGTTGCCCGAAACGCTCCTCGATATGTTCCAGCATCAAAGCGTATTCCTGGAGTTCGCGTATGACTTTTTCCCGGTCATCCCGATCTTTTTTGTAGGAGACGCGATGCTCCATGCTGGCCCAGAAGTCCATGGACAGGGTGCGGAACTGGATTTCCACCGGATAGTATTCCATGGCGTCCATACAGTGCAGCGGCACGCCGAAGACAATATGGAAACTCCGGTAGCCGTTCGGCTTTGGATAACGAATGTAATCTTTTTCTTTTATGACGATCATGTCATTTTGACATTTCAATCCGTTCACCAGATCATAAATTTCCTCGGGGAAATAGCAGATCACGCGGATCCCCGCAATGTCCATCAGGTGATCCTTGGCGTCTATCACACTTTTGTCCAACTGTTGTCTGCCAAGCTTTTCTTCCATGCTCATCTTGGTCTTGATGCGGTGCTGGATGTGGTGAACTGGATTGCCGGTCTCTTTGCTATAGATGCTGTGGTTTAAGATTTCCAATTTGGTCAAAAGTACTTTGCAGGCGTCCTCATATGGGGTGATCAACTCGTGATATTGTTCGCTGGTCATCTATGTATTTTCTGCCTTTCTTAGTCTTTTTGCAGTAAAAGTCTGCTCTATATTTCTATTGTAAAGGAGAAATATGAGCAAACTATGTACAGAGGATAAAAAAACAATGATTTAATTCTTAAGATTTCGGGAAGCAAAGAATGCTTGATAAAATTAAGGATTATGCGTATAATATAATACAAATAACTGCAAAATACATACAAAAATAAACATGGAGGAAAAATTATGGCAGAACAGGTATTGATTCAATTTCGGGCAGATAAAATATTGAAACAGGAAGTGACAGATATTTATGAACAGTTGGGGATGGATTTACCGACAGCTTTTCGGATGTTTATGAAAAAGAGCAAGCAAGTAAAAGGACTTCCTTTTGAAGCAGTATTACCGGAACAAACAATTACAAGAGAAGATGCGCTTAACGCTTTTTATGAAGCCAGAAAACAGATGGCGAATGGACCAGAAATGTCCTTAGATGAAATCAATGCAGAGATTGCTGCTGCAAGGGCTGAACGAAAGAGGTGATGTGCTTGATTTATGCGGTAATTGATACCAATGTATTTATATCTGCTTTGATAACCAAGAATCAGGAAGCGGCAACAGTTAAAGTTTTGGAAGCAGTAATGGGAGGAGGACTTGTTCCATTGTATCATAAGGATATATTAGCTGAATATAATGGAGTTCTCCATCGAAACAAGTTTAAGATTGATGATGAAATTATACAGGCATTGACGGATTCTATTATTAAATATGGCGTCGAAGTGTTTCCCCAGCCGGCAGGAGAAATCTTTGTCGATATGGACGATTTGATATTTTATGAAGTGGCTATGGAAAAAAGAGAGGATGATGCGTATCATGTGACGGGAAATCAGAAACATTATCCGATTAAGGATTTTATTGTTACGCCAGCGGAGATGATGGAGATAATGAAAAATAGAGAATGAGTGACAGAATTGTGTTACAGGTAAAAGAAAGGAAGGTGCAGACCATATGAGTAAAATATGATGGGAGGAACAGACATGACTGATCTGTATGGCTATATCCGTGTCAGCAGCCGTGACCAAAATGAGGACAGGCAAATGATAGCCTTGCAGGAGATGGGAATTTTGGAAAAGAATATTTTTATGGATAAACAGTCAGGGAAAGATTTTGACCGTCCGTCTTATAAACGTATGGTGCACCGTATGAAAAAAGATGACCTGTTGTACATAAAAAGCATAGACCGGCTTGGACGCAACTATGAGGAAATATTGGAACAGTGGCGTATTCTCACCAAAGAAAAGGGAATTGACATCGTGGTGCTGGATATGCCGCTTTTAGATACCCGCAGGGGAAAAGACCTGATGGGAACATTTCTTAGTGATATTGTTTTGCAGGTACTGTCATTTGTTGCTGAAAATGAACGGACGAATATACGGCAACGGCAGGCGGAAGGGATAGCAGCGGCAAAAGCTAAGGGAATACGATTTGGCAGACCGCCAAAACCATTGCCGGAAAACTTTCATCAGGTGTATCAACAGTGGAAAAACGGAAAAATTACCGGACTATCAGCGGCAAAAGCCTGTGGAATGGCAATGTCCACGTTCCGATATCGGGCAGATATTTACGAAAAAGCCAAATTATTGTAAGCAGTCAGATTTACAGGAATGTGTACTTTTCTGTAAATCGTCTTTTTGTTACATCTGAAACCAATGATACTATAAAAAGTCTTATTTTGCAATAATGATGTATAGTTGGTCAGGCAAAATTTCAGCGTGAAAATCGGTATCCAAAAAGTACACTTTTTGGAGGAAGATATGGTATTTTCATCAACTGTTTTTTTATTTGCTTTCCTGCCTGTTACATTGATTCTATATTTTAATCCATTTTGCAAAGGAACAAAATATAAGAACATCATGTTACTGCTCATGAGCTTGGCATTTTATGCATGGGGCGAGCCGGTATTTGTATTTGTCATGATTATTTCCGTTTTTGTGAATTGGATTATGGGAAACATGATAGAAAGGCACGGAGATAAAAAAAGACTGTTTGCAGCAATGGCGACAGTATACAATGTCTTGCTATTGATAATTTTTAAATACCTGACATTCATCACTAAAAATATTGCGTGGCTGAGTGGCAATAAAAGCATTGCAGTAAATATTGCGCTGCCGATTGGGATTTCTTTTTTTACGTTTCAGATGATGTCTTACATATTTGACGTTACAAGCGGAAAAACTGTGGTACAGCATAGTTTCTGGAAATTATTGCTGTATATTTCCATGTTTCCGCAGCTCATCGCAGGACCCATTGTGCGGTACGAAACCATAGCAGGGGAACTGGACAAAAGGAAGGCAGACTTTGATGAGTTTTCAAATGGCATGTGCCGTTTTTTGAAAGGTCTGATGAAAAAGGTTTTGCTGGCAAATAACATCGGTATTCTTGCGGATACCGTATTTGACTATGACAGCGGGCAAATGTCCACATTGACGGCGTGGCTTGGCGCTGTGGCGTATACATTGCAAATCTATTATGATTTTTCGGGCTATTCGGACATGGCAATCGGCATTGGAAAAATGTTTGGTTTTCATTTCCCTGAAAATTTTAACAGACCGTACAGTGCAGGGAGCATTTCAGAATTTTGGCGGAGATGGCATATTTCCATGGGGACATGGTTTCGGGATTATGTTTATATTCCGCTGGGAGGGAGCCGGACAAAATTGTCGCGGCAGATTTTTAATTTATTTGCAGTATGGATTTTGACCGGATTATGGCATGGCGCGGGTTGGACGTTTGTGCTATGGGGAATCATGTACTTCGTGCTCATAAGCGTAGAAAAGCTTACGAAATTTCAAAAAAGAAACGTTCCATTCCGTCATTTCTACACTATGCTGTTTGTAATAATCGGCTGGGTATTGTTCCGTTCGGACAGCATTACTGAGGCTGGCAGTTTCCTGCTGGCAATGGTGGGGATCGGCGGAAACGGAATTGCAGACAGTTCTTCGGCAGCTTTGTTAGGACAGTTTGGGATAATACTTGCCGTAGCGTCCGTTTTATCCGTTATCAGAATAAAAAGTTTTTCCAGCCGCAGGAGTTTTCAGGTTGTAACAGGCGCTTTGTATCTTATTGGCTTTGCTGTTACAGTTACATTTATCGTGAAAGGGGGCTATAATCCGTTTATTTATTTCAATTTCTGAGGGAAACGGATAATGCAAAATGAGAGATAAACTAATTACGGTTGTAGCATTGAGTATCATATATATCTGTATGTTTGGGAGTGTCCCGCAATTTATTTATAACCACTATTCTAAGCCAGCATCGATATATGACGAGGTAAGTGTTGACTGGGAGGGGATGTATCCTTTCACAGAAGAAGTGAATCAGAGCGGAGAAAGCGAAAGGAATAACAATTTAAAAAGTATATCTTGCAATGTCATCGCGCTTATTCATACATATGATGGTTTGGTGAAAAGAATCGAAAACAGAATCGAGGACGGGGTTAACCGTAACTTTTTGTGCAGGCTCCCCATCATTGAAGCAAATGGAAAAATACTAAAAATAATGGGGATAAGGCAGATTAGCGGTTCGGATCCGGTTGTTGATATGGGAGACGGCTATCTGACGTTTATATATGCTGAAGCGGACATAAACGAAGCAGCCGAGGAAGTGAATGAATTTTCGGCATGGCTCCAGACGAAGGATATACGTTTTTTGTATGTACAAGCTCCGTTTAAGGTTGAGGAAGGAACAGAATTATCCGGTTATATTGATTACTCAAATATAAATGCCGATAATTTCCTGACTTCCCTGGATAAGACAGTTGATGTAATTGATTTAAGAGAGGAAATGCAGAAAGAATTTAACGGATATTATAAAGAACAATTTTTCAAAACAGACCATCACTGGCTGCCGGAAACAGGGCTGTGGGCCACCCAGAAAATTGCGGAATATCTCAATGTGGAATATGGCTGTGAAATTGATGCAGGCATTTATGATATTGAGAATTTCGAGGTGGAAATATATGAGGACTGGATGTTAGGTTCTTTGGGGAAAAAGGTAACATTGGGTTACACGGAAGCGGAGGATTTGAATATTTATTATCCGAATTTTGAAAACCTGCTGCATGTAAATGTTCCGTCGCTTGAAATAGACGTTACAGGAGACTTCTATGAAACTTTGATTGACCAGCGTATTTTACAGACAAAGAGATATTACGACTGGGGCAGTTACTGGGCCTATGGCTACGGTGACAGAGGTCTTATAGAAATAGACAATCTGAAAATAGGACAGGATAAAAAAATACTGATGATAAAGGATAGCTTTGCTGATACAGTATTCCCTTTTTTGGCGCTTGGCGTAAGTGAAATGGATATAATAGACCTGCGGCATTTTACGGGAAGTCTTAGAGGATACATTGAAGAAATGAACCCTGACATCGTTATTTTTCTCTGCAATCCCAGTAGTTTGCTAGATGTAGATGGAAAAATAGAAAGGGACAGCCATACATCCTGTTTTGATTTACGATAAATTTAAAAGATTATGAGCAAGCCGATTATTGAAAGACTTTCTAAGAAAGTATATTGGTAATCGGCTGTTTTTACAAAATATCCAGTAGAGGGTTTTGCAAAAATTGTTGGACGGCGAATTGAGGGAGACACAAACAGCAAATTATTTTTCCATCCCCTGTCGCAATGACTGCGCAGTACCTCCTGTAAATGCATTCTTTAGCCGAAAATACAGCACGTTTCTGCCGACAGAAAGCCTTCCCTGAAATACAAAGGACTGCAGAGCCCGTTGCGGGATCCACAGTCCGTGTGAGATGGGGAAGCCTTCAGATATCATCAGCAGCCATGGCGGGCAGATGCACCAGCCCGGTGGCAATGGTCACCGCGTCCACCCGCCGCAGCAGGCTGCGGAGCCTTTCCTCATTCCAGAAGATATCAGAGAAATCAGACAGCTCGCATCCGACATCATGGTTGGGGATGCAGAGGTAGT
>JAMPHU010000080.1 GCA_023663225.1 Candidatus Gastranaerophilales bacterium | reverse complement strand
TGATATGTAATTCACCGACAAAGCCGATGAATTTATAATAAATCTTGATTTCCTGCCGTACCGTTCCGTCCGCAAGTTTCTCACGCTTCGAAACAAATATCTTGTCTATAAGGGCGTTTATGATGGCTGCGTCCAGTTCCTTAATTCCTTGGTAGTTGCGGATTAGGAAGAGGAAATCACGGACACCCTGCGATTTCTCATAACTTTCTGCAAGTGTTTCTGACACTTCCTTTAACCGTGCTTCGATTTCAAGCTGTTCTTTCTGGTATTTCCCCGACATCATCTCAAAATTCCGCTCCGTGATGACCGTTATTTGTAATTTTCTTGCTTCAATCAATGTTTCCTGCTTACACTTTGGACAGTATAAAGGATAATTTTTCAAAACCGTATCTGCTCTGATTTTGTCACGGGTTTTATTGCCGCAAACAGGGCAATATATCCAATCACTTTTCTTTTTCATAAACACTCCAAAATAAACTTTTCAATTGATGGATTAAGTTTCTTTGCATTACGCATCGGAAAATCATGATTTGCTCCCTGCAACATCATAGTTTTGCAAAAAGGATTTTCAGCAAGTAAAGCTAATGATATCCTTACATCCTTTATCTCTTTATCTCCACAAATTCCTAACATCGGTATATCTACTGATTGATATTCTGGCAATTTGGATAACTCTAAAGTATTATAGAAAAATGAACGGTACACCTGCGGTGTAATCAATTTTGCATATTCAGCCATATAATTTGCCTGTTCAGCCTTATAATTCCAATATTTCCCCTGAAACATTACTAACCGTTTACAATGCAGCATTTTTACGGCTATCCCCGCAGCCATACAGTATTTCCTTATTGTTTTAGGCTTTGGATTTACCCATGCGCTAAGAAAAATAGCAAAGCTAAATAACTCTGGTCGTTTACTTACAAGCATTACTGCAAGCTGACCTCCGAGAGAATGACCAATTATACCAACTTTCTTTTTATGCAGATTGGCAATCAATCCATACAGTTCCTGTGTTATTTTTTCTGGCTCATATATTTCATTAGCCGCTTTTCCCGCACCTGCCAAATGAGGTACGACAAGATGGTATTGGGATAAAAATTTATACTGCTGGCAAAATGTGTCTAACGCACCTGCTCCGTGCAACAATAAAATGGTCGGATTATCCCTGTTTCCATATTCGTCAAAATAAAGCATTTCCATTTTCTCCTTTAGAGGATAATAAATTGATAAAATTTTCTATTTCTTCATTTACCTGCTCTGGGTTATCTCCGTTTGAGAAATGTTTTGCTCCCTTGATGACATGTAACGGATAACCCGTCCGTTTTGCCCATTCTCTGCAATATGCCTTTATTTTACCTGTGCTGTCTTTCTCCCCTATAAGTATCAATATGGGAAACGAAAATGTTACATCCTGATTTTCATGTATGAAATATTCATATGCAATTCGCATTTGCTCAATGATTTCTGCTTTTGTAAATGGCTTTAACACAGACATCATCTTCCGATAAGAGTATTTCGTTTGGGATACTGACCATGCAATACTTATTCGCAGCATACCGTCTGAAAACCATTTTGCCATAGGGGCAACTTGTTTTAACCACCACAAATCAGATTTTGAATAGTACTTCAATCCCAAAGGCGTTGTGTCAAGTGCTATAAATCCTTTTACCATATTGGGATAAAGGACGGCAAAGTGCTGGCTCGGATAACCACCCATAGACATTCCAACCAAAATAGCTTTTTCCACCTTTTCTTTTATTAAAATCATATGTAATATTTCTGCTGTATCGCCATAAGAGAAGTTCTGATACGGTCTTGATAATCCATGCAATGGAACATCCCAAAGAAGAACCGTATATTTTCCTGCAAAAAAATCTACCTGTTTTTCATACATTGTGTGGTCAGCCGTTAATCCATGTGTAAAAACAATGCAATCAGACGTATCATCTACTTTATCAATCCAATAATGGACAATTCCTCCCTGTGCCAATATTTGCTTATGTTCCATGCTCATCCCTCCCCCTTTGTGTAAATTTGTTTCCAAAAATCAATCCAAGTCATTATTTCCCGTTCTATTTCATCTGCAACAATTTGACCAGAACGATATTTATTCAACATATAACCATCAAATGCATAAAAGATTTCTGAATACATCATTTTCAAATCAACATCACTACGGAAAACAGAGGTATCTATTGTATCAAATACTTTATTTTCACTGGCTTGACTGACAGAGGAATAACTCTCACCGATTTCCTTTTTAATATCAGAACTCTGTTCGTAATAAGCATTTAAGGAAAAAGCATAAATATGCGGATACGACCGCATTAAAGAACACTTTGCAAACAGACTTCTTTTTAGCATTTCAAAAAAATCATTTGTTCCCAATACCTCATAATCAGCAGTAGCTTTTCTTGTTAATTTTATGGCATAGTCCCATAGATATAAATACAGTTCCTTTTTATTCGTAAAGTAGTGAAACAGCAACGCTTTAGAAACGCCTCCCTCATCTGCAATTTCCGACATAGGAGCTTTCTTGTAACTATTCTGGGAAAACACTTTGTATGCAGCATTGATTATTCTCTGTTGCTTCTCCAATGGAAGCGTAAAAAATTTATCATTCATGACATCCTCCTAATTAACCAAAATGGTTAATATAAGAATATTTTAAATTCGTTGACCGTTTTTGAGAAGACTATTTTATTATTTTCCAATCTCCCCCAAAAAACGACAGGGCATTACGCTCTGCCGTCAATTTATTATGTGTAAACATTTTCCTTCTCTACAATCTCCCTCGCACAAGTCCTTATGTTATTCATTCTTCCAGTCCATTCTAATGCGTTTTCCGCCTTTAGCTGTTCCGTTATGCCCTGTGCCTGTTTCATGCCCTCTATGAGCCGCTCGCGGCGTTCCTGTGCCTGTCTGTTGATATCGGCAAGGTAGGCGTTGAGCCTGCCGCTTGTGAGAAGATTGGTGTATGTAACCTTGCGGTACTGCTTTAGATAATCCAGATGCCGCTGCCCCCATATGCCTATTGGCTGTTCTTCTTCGGCAGGTACTGTTAAGCATGGGATTAGATAATCTCCTTGCTTTTCGTATTTGCCACCCATTTTTTCAAATAATGATTTTGCCATTGTCTGTTACCTCCACATTCTTTTTTATTTTGAATGTCCGCAAAATCCGTCTTACATCCCACGGGCAATTTGTACATTCATTTCTGCATAGCTGAACTGTTACATATTCGAGACATTGATATATCAAATATTGGACATGGGTAGATTGATCATGATATAATGACCTTATTCAAGAAAGGAAAAAGGTATGAATTATAGATTAGCAACCCTGGATGACATTGATCCGATCTGTTTTTTGGTAAGTGAAGTAATTGAGCAAATGGAACATAAGGGAATCTATCAATGGGATTCCTTATATCCGGCAAGAGAAGATTTTTATAAGGATGTAAACCAAAAGACGCTTTATGTTGTAGAAGACGAACATAAACTTGTGGCAATCTATGTTATTAATCAGGAGTGCGAGAACGAGTATCATAAATGTGAATGGTATAACCCTGATGAAACCGCGTGTATCATCCACAGATTGTGCGTGGCCCCCTGCTTCCAAAATAAAGGTATCGGGAAGCGGATATTGAAGCATATTGAGGAGCAGATTGCCGCGCGATCCTATACCTCCGCCAGATTGGATGTATATACTGAAAATCCATATGCTCTGAAATTATATAAGAATAGCGGCTATGAGGAGCGCGGTTTTGCGGATTGGCGCAAAGGAAGGTTTATTCTGATGGAGAAAACGTTGTGTTCAAATCCTGCTTGAATGATAGTAAAAGATATGTTAAAATTTCCATACGGAAAAGCCCTTCGACGGGGTGGTAGCCTCCCAAGCTGTCACTGTAAACTTAGCCGGTATAATCCATGATTAGCCGGACTTGCACCAGATGGGAGGTGACGCTGATGACGGATTATGAAACTATTATGGTTTTTCTGGGGATACTGGCTCTGCTGGTATCTTTCGGAACTCTGCTGATAGCGTTGCTTGCCTACATAGATAGGAAGAACAAGCGAAAATAAAAAATGCCTAACCTGTCGGCAAACAGGCTAGGCGTGTCCGTTAGGACATAAAACGTCACGCTTGGGAGCATCCACTTTTGGAGTTGGACACTATCCGTTTGAGAGGCATCTGTTCCCGCAGATGCCTTTCATTACGTTCAATATAACATAATCATGACAAAAATTCAAGTATGGATTTTGGCGCGTTAGGTCATCGAATTGAAAAATAGCCGGAACCTTCCCCTCATTTTCTCGTCTATCAGAGTAGAAGGAGGGAGAAACCATATGAAAAAAGGGATCATAAGTTTAGGGATATTGCTGTGTACTTTGCTGTTGGGAGGCTGCGGACAGAAGGCGGAGACGCCTGAGGAGGGAGTGTCGTATGATGGCAGTATCGGCAGTACCGCGGAAGGGGATGAACATAGCGCCGCAGTACCCTCTTCAGAACAGACGCCATCGACACAGATGGAGCCGGAAGAAGAACAGATTTTGACACTTCGCATTGTGGACGGCGCAGAGGACGGAGTGCTGCTGCTTTCGGGAGAGAGCGCGTACAGTGTTTATAGAGTCTCTCTGCGCGCTGACGCTGCTGTTTCGGGGCCCCTGATCTATCTGGACGGCCAGCCGGCGGACGTCTCAGATCTGTCGGACGGCATGATGGTGGAGATCGCTTTTTCGGGAGATGTGATGGAATCATATCCGGCGCAGATTGGTCAGATCATTTCCGTGTCCGCGTACAGCCTGGGGACACAACAAAATCCCGGCGGCGGATATTATGATCTGTGTGGTCTTTATTTACAGGTGTTGGATGACCTGTGGGAAGCGGATGCGGGATTGAATAACGGTGTGGATTATGTCAGCCTGGATCTGTCGGAGGCTCCCGGAAATCTGACGGAGGGAGAGAAGTGCGCTGTGGCATGGCGTTTTGCCGAACTGCATCAAGTGGAGTGTCTGATGTATTCTTATGAGGAGCTGCTGCAGGAAGGGTATCTGACAGCGCCGGATCCGGAAAACATGCCGAATTTATATCAGTGGGAGGATGGCCTTTTGTTCTCCATTACTGCCGGAGAGGAGACGGAGGAAAACTATTCCCTGCCGGTATTGCGATTTAACGCGGAAAAATGGCGGGCGCCCCTCGGCGCTTATTACTTTTATGATTGTACCGCTGTCTGGCCGGAGTTTGGCAGTTGGAGCGGTTATGAGGTCGGAGCCGAGATGATATCGTGAGATATTTTAAACATAGTTTCCTTCCTGCAAGCATAGAAATGAATTGAACAAGCTTGCAGGGAGGTTTTTTATGTTTGAGAAGTGCAGCGTGGAAGAGACTGTAGATAGATTGCACACCGACAGGGAGGCGGGACTGAAAGTGCAGGAGGCGGCCAGGAGACTGGCGGTCAACGGGAAAAATGAGCTGAAAGAGAAGAAAAAGAAGGGGACTGCGGAACGTTTTCTGGAACAGTTGAACGACCCTTTGATCTATGTGCTGATTGTGGCGGCGGTGGTGTCCGCGCTTTTACAGGAGGTCAGCGATGCCGTCATCATCGGTGTGGTGGTGTTGGTCAACGCTCTGGTGGGGATGATTCAGGAGGGAAAGGCGCAGAAGGCGCTGGATGCGCTGAAACGGTTGACAAGCCCGCAGACTACGGTGATCCGCGGCGGCGTGAGAAAAGAGATTCCGGCGGCGCAACTGGTGGTGGGCGATCTGGTCTGTCTGGAGGCCGGTTGTCAGGTTCCCGCGGATCTGCGGCTGACCAAAACAGTCAACTTGAAGGCGGAAGAGTCTGCGCTGACGGGAGAGACGCTGCCGGTGGAGAAAGATGCCTGCTTTCTGGCGGATTGTGCGAGGGAGATTCCCTTGGGAGACAGGCGAAATATGGTGTATATGTCCACGATCATCACATGCGGCAGGGGAGAAGGGATTGTCACCTCCACGGGGATGGACACGGAGATCGGCAGGATCGCCGCTATGATCACGGAGACCAGGGAGGAGCTGACGCCCCTGCAAAAGCGTCTGGGAGAGTTGGGAAAAGTCTTGAGCCTTTTGTCTTTGGGACTGTGCGCGGCGTTGTTTGTCATAGCGGTATTGCAGAAGAGGAATGTCTTTGAAATGCTGATCACGGCGTTGTCGCTGGCTGTGGCGGCGGTGCCGGAGGGCCTTCCGGCTGTGGTGACAATCTGCCTGGCGTTGTCCGTCACCAAGATGGTGCGGGTAAATACCATTGTGCGCCGTCTGCCCTCCGTGGAGACGCTGGGGGCGGTGAGTGTGGTTTGTTCCGACAAGACGGGGACGCTGACCCAGAATCGGATGACTGTGGAGAAATGCTGGTGGGACGGCAGATCGGAGACAGTGGAGAGTCTGGCGGGGAGCGGCGGATATGCCCAAAAAAGATGTTTTGCGGAGCATCCGGATCTGGTGCGGGGAATGGTATTGTGCAACGATGCTTCTCTGGCGGGCGGCGGCCGCCTGGGAGATCCCACAGAACTGGCGCTATTGGATCTGGCGGCAGGATGGGGGATACAGAAGGAAGAGTTGGAGACGACCATGCCCAGATGCGGAGAGCTGCCTTTTGACTCCGATCGAAAGATGATGACTACGTGTCACATTTCGACGCAGTCAGGCGCTTGTAAAAAGGGTGTTTCCTACACGAAAGGCGCGCCGGACGAAGTGTTGAAAAAATGTTGTTTTGTGCGGATTCGGGACAAAGTCCTGCCTATGAATGAGAGTTTTCGCAGACAGATTTTGCAGGCGGTAAAGGAGATGTCAGGGGAGGCGCTGCGCACGCTGGCCGTGGCCATGAGAGATCAGGTGAGCGGGCCCATGGAGGAGCGGCTGGTCTTTCTGGGAATGGTCGGTATGCGGGATCCTGCGAGGCCGGAGGCGACGGAAGCGGTGGAGACTTTTAGGGAAGCAGGAGTCAGCACGGTTATGATCACCGGCGACCATGTGGAGACCGCCTTTGCCATAGGACGACAACTGGGGATCGTGGATCGCATGAAACAGTGCATGACGGGGAGTGAGCTGGGACAACTGTCCGATGATGCGCTCAGGGAACGGCTGGCGGATATCAGAGTGTTCGCCCGCGTGTCGCCTGCCCAGAAGGTGCGGATTGTAAAAGGCTTTCAGCAGAGGGGCCATATCGTGGCCATGACAGGGGACGGCGTCAATGACGCGCCCTCCCTGAAGGCGGCGGATATCGGGATCGCCATGGGCATGGCGGGAACGGATGTGGCGAAACAGGCGTCCGATATGATCCTCACGGACGATAACTTTGCCACCATAGAAAAGGCCATCGAAGAGGGGCGGGGAGTCTATGAAAACATCCGCAAATCCGTGATCTTTTTACTGTCTTCCAATTTAGGAGAGATCCTTACCATGTTTGTGGCGGTAATCTGCGGACTGGCTTCTCCGCTCAAATCCAGCCATATTCTGTGGATCAATCTGATCACGGACTCGCTTCCCGCGCTGGCGCTGGGGGTGGATCGCAACGACGGCAAAAGTCTGATGAAAAACGCGCCCAGGAAAGCAAATGAAAGTCTCTTTTCCAGAGGCGGACTGGCGTGCACCTGTTTTTACGGCGTTCTGATCGCCGGAGTCAGTCTGGTGGCATTTCTGATGCTGCCCTGCTCCTTCCTGCGGTTTCAGGGACTTCCCATCACCCTGGACAATCTGGCAGTCGTATTGCGGCAGGATGTACTGCTTGCCAAGTCGCAGACCTATGCGTTTACATTGCTTGGCATGTCACAGCTTTTCCATGCCATCGGCATGAGAGATGTGCAAAAATCCGTGTTTCGTATGGATCATATAGGAAACAAGCTGATGATAGCGGCGTTTTTGATCGGTTTTGCGCTACAGTTTGCGGTGACGGAGGTTCCCTTTTTGATTCAGGCGTTTGGAACGTCGCATCTGTCCTGGCAGGAGTGGGGGAAACTGGGTGTTCTGGCGGCGTTTCCTCTGTTTGCGCACGAGTGCATGGTGCTTTTCCAGAGACGGCGATTATGAGATATTGGTATGTAAATAGATTGGACAACTGAATAAGTCCCATAACACTTACCAAAGCTTGAGTGTTATGGGACTTATCATATATCGATTTTGCCGGATCATCGCGGCAGCATTTCATTCACTTTTAATACTTCAATGACTGTTTCCATCTCGTCCTTGAGTTCCATAATGTCTCGCCGGATATCTCTTTCGGCTACAGCTACGTCGATCCTTAAATTATCCACTTTCTTTTCTGTGCGGTCCTGTTTATGTTCCAAGACATCAAGCCGAGTGTCCATCTTGTCGAGTCGCTTGTCCATCTTGTCGAGTCGCTTGTCCATCTTGTCAAGCCGAGTGTCCATCTTGTCGAGCCGAGTGTCCATCTTGTCGAGTCTGTCATCGATAGGTTGTAATATTTCTTTGATTGCTTCCAAATCTTCTTTTGTCAATGCCATTTGATCACGCTCCTTTGAGATTGATTCCTGTATGGAGAAGTATACCACAATTCAGATGTAAAGTCTATTCAATTTTCCTGTATTGGCAATGCAATCCTTACACGAAATCCCCCGTGTGAGCTGTGCGCAATGGCTAAGCTGCCGCCGTGAGCTGCTATTATTTGTTTTACGATCAGTAATCCCAAACCGTGACGTTGTTCCGCCACATTCTCATCGCAGACCATATAGTGTGGAGCTTTGCTCAGTTTTTCAATTTGCTCATCTGTAGCGCCAATACCATCATCTGCAACATTTATGGTGCATTGACCGTTTTGGGCGGTAACGCTCACATAGATATTGCAGCCCTGCTCATTGTGATGGATACTATTTTGAATCAGGTTGCCGATTGCTCGCTTCATCAAATCTCTGTCAACATTCACAGGACAGAATGTCAGAGCTTCATCGTTTTCCCACATAATAGGGTATTTATCATCAATATCCATATTGATGTAATCTGCAACGACTTGCCGAACAATCGCAATCATATTTTCCTTTTTAGGGCGAACGGGCTGCATATTATATTCTAATTTGGAAGCTAAGTTAAGGTCGTTAATTAAGTTTTGCATCCGTTCACTTTGCTTCACGATAACCGCAGCTTTTCGGCGTGCATCGTCCGTCAAATGTTTATCCTCTTTTAACCAGCCTGCATACCCCATAACCATTGACAGCGGCGTCCGAATATCGTGAGAAACCCCTGCAATCCAATTTGCCCTTGCGGTTTCATTCCTGCGAAGCTGATTATTTTGAGATTGTAAAATCTCGGATGTTTTATTGATATTCATTGCCAGCTCAGACAACAGACCTTTCTCTTTAATATATACAGACTCTCCCATTGGCAGGCTTTGTATGCCGTTTACAATCGGCTTGATTGATTTCAGCAGCTTAGAATTTGCGACCACATAAATGAAAAAGATAAGTGCAGCGTTGATAGCCAAAACGGATAGAGCAGTCCGGGGGAAGTTGGCAATCAGTTTATAGTCCCAGCTTGGCCACATATGTTTCCAAAAGCTATCTTTGGGATAACCCAATACAATAAGACCATCCTCTGTTTCACCCGTAAAAGTTGGATATCCATCTATATATCCACGGGTTAGACCGGCTATATCTGAAAGCGTATAGGAGAGCGGTATAGTATCAGGTAAATTAGCGGTCTGCCATTTTACCTGATTTGTCTCGTTATCTATGAAGATTGCCCAAACATTAGAATCTTTCAGTTCAAGAGAAATTGCATCAGGCAGAGCATACCCGCCGTCATCTGTCTGTTGTAGAGCGTCTGCAACTTCTCCAGCAGTTTTCCACGGATAGGAATTGGGCGCTTGTCTTGCGGTAAATACAACAAGCAGAGAGACATGTCATATTCGTTTTTTGTCATCACATCGGAATATGGGAAACTTGCAACAAATCTTGATACAGCACAGGTCAAACTCATACCGTGGATGCCTGTTGCCATTGTTATTACAATCTTATGTTTAAGCATTTCCTGCCTTCGTTTCGGGCGGGCGGAACTCTCAAAGTGACAGTTAAAGATGTAGAATGAAATCGCCCGATATGGATGATTTTACCAAATATTCACAATTTGTTTGTTGAATGTTCTGTGCAATATGGATACAACATAAATAAAGAATCTGAGTGGTCCTAACATGCTTTCTGTTCGGCATAGCCATCCGGCAAAAGACAGATTGATGGAAATACACTTTTCAGTAGTGTTTTAAACACTGAATCGAGGAAAAACGCCTTTCACTAGCGTTCCTAAATAGGTGAATCGAGGTAAGAGCCGTGTTGTCAAGACACGACTCTTCTCATACGAGGAGTGATGCTATATGCGAAAATCAAAGGTATATTTAGATACATCGGTTATCTGTTATCTTGATCAGGCACATTATAAATATCAAAACAATCAGGGGAGTAAGAGCAATTACTGATATGGCGTCCGTAATACAATTTAGTGTGAAATTTTGCTTGATTTCCAAGATAAGGATGATATAATGAAAGAAATTGCTCTATACGGATGATCTTACAAAAGATTCACGATTTATTTGTTGAATGTTCTGTATAATGCTTATAGAAAGGAGAAGGCGAAACAATGAATCAGTATTATCTTGCGATCGACATAGGCGCCTCCAGCGGAAGGCATATTCTGGCGCATATGGAGGACGGCAGAATGGTATTGGAGGAGGTTCACCGCTTCCCCAACGGTATGGTGGAGCAAGACGGCGTGCTTGTATGGGAGGTGGACAGGCTCTTTGCGGAGATCAAGGCAGGCATGAAAAAGTGCAAAGAGCTGGGCAAGGCTCCCGTGAGTGTCGGCATAGACACCTGGGGCGTGGACTTTGTACTTTTAGATGAGGACGGACAGCGGATAGGCAAGGCGGTGGCATACCGCGACGGCCGGACTAAGGGGATGGACGAGGAAGTGTATCGGGTGATCCCCGAGGAGGCGCTCTACGAGAGAACCGGCATCCAAAAACAGATGTTCAATACGATCTATCAGTTGATGGCGGTAAAAAAGCAGAATCCCGACGATCTGGCGAAGGCTAAGACCCTTTTGATGATACCGGATTATTTCCAATATCTGCTGACGGGCAAGGCTGCCAGTGAATATACCAATGCCACCACGGGACAACTGGTGGATCCGGTGACCAAACAGTGGGACAAGGAGCTGATCGGGATGCTGGGATATCCGGAGCAGATCTTCCTGCCTCTGTCCATGCCGGGCACAGTGTTGGGAGAGCTGTCGGAGGAAGTGCAGGCGGAGGTTGGCTACAACTGCAAGGTAGTGCTGCCCGCCACCCACGACACAGGTTCCGCGGTCATGGCGGTTCCCAGCAATGCGGAGGATACCCTGTATATCAGCTCCGGCACATGGTCTTTGATGGGCACGGAGTTAAAGGAAGCCAACTGTTCCAAGGAGAGCAGAGAGAACAATTTGACCAATGAGGGCGGTTATGATTATCGCTTCCGCTATTTGAAGAATATCATGGGACTGTGGATGATCCAGTCCGTGAAAAAGGAGATCGGCGGAGACTATGGTTTTGGCGAGATATGCGAGATGGCGGCAAAGAGCGAGATTACTTCCATTGTGGACTGCAATGACGACCGTTTTCTGGCTCCCGCCAATATGACTGAGGAAGTCAAAGCGGCCTGCCGCGAATCCGGACAGGCGGTTCCCGAGACGCTGGCGGATGTGGCAGCAGTCATTTACAACAGTCTGGCGAAATGTTATGCCAAGACCATCAAAGAGATCGAGGAGATCACGCACAAGCATTATGACAGGATCCATATTGTGGGGGGCGGCGCCAATGCCGATTATCTGAACAAATTGACTGCCAGGGAGACGGGAGTGCCCGTGTATGCAGGCCCCACGGAGGCCACGGCCATCGGCAATCTCGCGGCGCAGATGATCGCGGACGGCAGCTTAAAGGATCTGTCCGACGCCAGAGCGTGCGTGTTCCGCTCTTTTCCGATAGCAGAATATTGATGGAGGTAAGATAGAAATGAATAATATTTTTGGTGTCAGGATCATAGAGGAATATGTGCACATGTGCCATGACGGCGTGCGTCAGGGTTGGCATGAGCGCAACGGCGGTAATCTCACCTATCGCATGAAGCCGGAGGAGGTGACGGAATGTCGCCCCTATTTCAGAGAGAGACCCGGCGACTGGGTGGATATCGGCGTACAGGCGGAGAATCTGAAGGGGGAGTATTTTATCTCCACCGGCAGCGGAAAGTTTCTACAGAATGTAGATTTTGAGCCGCAGAACAATATCTGTATCGTGGAGATCAACGATACCGGCGACCAGTACCGCATTGTGTGGGGACTGGAGAAGGGCGGCAAACCCACCAGCGAGTTCCCCACGCACTTTATGAATCATTCGGTCAGGAAGCGTGTGACCAACGATATGAACAGGGTGATCTATCATGCGCACACGCCCTATGTGATCGCGCTGACTTATGTGCTGCCGCTGCAGGCGGAGCCTTTTACCAGGATGCTGTGGAAGAGCGCCACGGAGTGCTGTGTGGTGTTCCCGGGCGGCGTGGGCGTGGTGCCCTGGATGGTGCCCGGAGGGCCGGAGATCGCAAAGGCAACCTGCGTATTGATGGAACAGTATGACGCGGCGGTATGGGCGTACCACGGCCTGTTCGTGTCGGGGCCGGATTTTGACACGGCATTCGGCTTGATGCACACCATCGAGAAGGCTGCGCAGATCGCGTCTATCGCCATGGCTGCCAACGGCGGCAGAAAGCTGCCTCATGTGATCACAGACGACAATCTGCGGCAGATCGGAAAGGATTTTGGCGTGACTTTAAACGAGTCGATCTTAAATTATCACTCCGACGACGAGCTGTTTTGTTGACAAACACGATTTTTAAGGTAACTGTTTAAACAGTTACAGACAGGAATATTCCGTGGAGGGCAGTATTTTTATATATGCCTCTCTGCGGAATATTCTTTTTTACTTTTCTGTAACCATTTTCGGGAATCTTTTCTCTAACCTATGTAAAGTGAAAGCGCTGGAACGATACAAAATACGGACGCATGAGGGACTGACTGCTACAGGCGGCAAAGAATGGAGGGAAGACTGTGGAGCTTGATGAGATAAGGCTGATCAGACAGGCGCAAAAAGGGAAGAAAGATGCTTTGGAAACGCTGTTTTTGACGGAGAAGGAATACTTGTATAAAATGGCGTTCCTCTATATGAAAAATAAGGAAGATGCGCTTGATCTGGTGCAGGAATGTATTTTGCAATGCATCCTGAATTTAAAAAAGCTGAAAAAACCGGAATACTTTCGCACATGGGCGACTCGCATCTTGATCAACTGCGCCAGATCGGAATGGAAAAAGCGCGGCAGATATACTGTAACGGAAGATGCAGAATTATGGGAGAAGGAGGAATTGCCCAAAGAGGAGGTTTCCAGAGAGGAAAAGCTTGATCTATATGAGGCCATCGACAAACTTTCTTTTCCCTACAGGGCGATCATTATTCAGTATTACTTTGCGGGAAGCAAGTTGAATGAAGTTGCGGAACTGTTAAATATGCCGCTTGGAACCGTAAAGGCATACCATGCTCGGGCAAAGTGCAGATTAAAAGAGATTTTGGAGGGAGAGTAGATGACAAATCAGGAGAGAATGGAGCAGATCGTGCTTCCGAAAGAACTGGATCAGGTGATTTTGGAGGCGGTAAATTTGGGAAGAAGCAGGAAAAGCAAGATGACCTGGAAGAGAGTGGGATTGAGCTGTATGGGAGCGGCGGCAGCTTTTGTCTTGTTGGTCGTTTCCGGTTTTGCCAGTCCCGTGGCGGCCCAGGCGTTTGAGGGTATACCGGCCGTGGGAAAGGTGTTCACTTATCTTTATGACCTGGCAGGGTATGAAGGCAGATACGCGCAGATCGCGGAAGATGCAAGGCCGGCTGTGCCTGTGGGACAGGCGGAGACCGACCGTAAAGAGTCCGGTCAGAACGAAAGTGTGGGAAGTTTGCAGACGGCTGTGGATCAGCAGGAGAACACCGGCAGACAGGACGCCGTGACGACTTCCGATGCGGGCATCACGATCACAGTAAACGAATATTTTTGTGACAAACAAAGCCTGTACCTTTCTATGACAATAGAGAGCGAGACGCCCTTTTTGGAGGGTGAAATGGAAGAAAATATGGAAGGGTATATCCAACTTTTTACAAAAGATGAAACCCTGGCATATGAAGGCGCGGAACCGATTCTTGTCGGCAACAGTAGTTTGATCGTGGATGGCGTCTACCTGGATGACCATACCTTCGTAGGGATTGCCAGAAGCGAATGGCGCACCATAAGGGAAGAAAAAGCGGATATCCCCGATGAACTGATCTATGCGGCGTCCATAGGATTTGTGAGGATATACACAGAGCTCGGCTCGCCAGAGGTTAGCGGACAGTGGGAGTTTTCCATGGATGTTCTCTGTGAAAAAGATGCGATCACAGTTTTACCTGTGGAAGTAAATGGGGAAGACGGCAGCAGTATTTGCGAGATCAGGCTTCATCCCTATGAGGTCATGGTGGTGACGAAAAGCGAAACTGCCGGAAAAATGTTGGTCGCCTTCGATGAGCAGGGCAATCTGCTGGACTTTGCAGGAAGCACTCTAAGCTATCAGGAGGACGACAAAGAGATCTATGAATATGCCAGACCGGAGAACCTTGACGGATTAGAACTTTTTATCTTGGACGAGAACAGTTGGATGAACCAGTGGAAAGGCATGTTGTATGACGGAACAATCACGGGTTCGGAGATGGTAGAGTTTCTAAAAGACCACTGTGTCGCTCATGTTTTCGTGGACGATCTATCATAAACTGTTTCGCAATTTACGCTGAATAACCAATATCAGACAACAAGAATCTTACTCAGTCTTTTGAAGTTGCCAGAATGTTACGGCAAGTTACGCTCCAGCGGGGTAATCATTCCCATTCGGACACGCGTTGCGTAAGCGCAATAAATTGCGCTCGATGAAACACGTAGCGGCACATAAGCTGACAAAATACGTCAGCTA
>JAMPHU010000007.1 GCA_023663225.1 Candidatus Gastranaerophilales bacterium | reverse complement strand
CGGTACTTAGATGCCGTACTTTGGCATCTTATGTACCGCTACGAGCGAGGTGCAGTGAAAGCGTGTCTGCGTTGGAAGATACCATCCGCACAATGACACTTGCTGCAACCTTGGCAAAAACAACTACATTTATGGCTGAATAGTTACATCAATAGATAAAACGGAAGAAATAAAGGTTGTTTTTTGTGAGAGGATACTCTATAATGGTTTATAGAAGATTTTTTATACAGTATACATATTAGGAGGATTTCCGCATGGTTCAATTGATTGTAGGCAGAAAAGGCAAGGGCAAGACGAAACAATTGTTGGATAGGGTGAACAACGAGGTCAAGAATGTTTCCGGCAACATTGTTTTCCTGGACAAGAACAAGGATCATATGTATGAACTGAACAATAAAGTGCGCCTGATCGATGTCTCACGCTTTCGGATCGACAACAGCGATATGTTTGTGGGATTTGTCAGCGGGATCATCTCTCAGGATCACGACTTACAGCAGATGTATTTTGACGGCTTCTTACAGATTTCCAGGCTGGAGGGACAGGATATCACAGAGACGATCGAGAAGCTGGACAAGCTCAGCGAGAGCTTTGACGTGGACTTTGTGTTGAGTATATCGCTGGATGAGAATGAACTTCCTGAGCAATTCAAGGACAAGGTGTTGGTCGCCCTGTAGGAGGGTGTGCGATTTTTGATTGATAACTGCTGACGACAAAGCCTCGGACGTATGGCCCGAGGCTTTTCCATAAGTCCAAAACAGGGAGGCGGCTTGGCTTGGCAAAGGGACACAAAAAGGGAAATTCCAAAATCAGAAAATATCATAAGCCCCTAAACCTAAATATCGGTATGATCATATTTGTCATTATCTTTATTTATGTGCTCATCTGTGTCTTTTTGTACTTTCGCTCTGAGCAGATCGTCCGCTACGAGGTCAAGGAGGGGGCTCTAACTGCCAACACGATCTACAGAGGCGTGGTTTTGCGCGAGGAGACGGTAGTGACCACAGACTCTGCCGGATATATCAATTACTATGCCAGAGAGGGAGAGCGGGTCGCCAAGGGGGATCTGGTCTATACGGTGGACGAGACCGGACGTCTGAGCGAGTATTTACAGGATCTCGGACTGGGTGAAAATTCGTTGAGCGCCAAGGAGTTGTCGGAGTTTCGCAGCGAGGTGGTGAATTACATCCATGGGTACGACAGCACGCATTTTGACAGCATCTATGATTTTAAATATTCCCTGAAAAATACGGTCTTGAAGCTGGCAAACGGCAATATGCTGCAGAGCATCAGCGACATGAGCAGCGCGGACGGTGTGACAAATGTGGTAGATTTCTGTAATTCTTCCGGCACCGGCATCGTGGCCTATTGGACGGATGGCTATGAGGAACTGACCCCCGAGCAAGTGACGGCTGCGATCTTCGATGAAAAGTCGGAGTATGAAAAGACGCAGATGTTGGACAACGATCTGGCGGCGGTGGGAGATGTGGTGTACAAGCTTTCCACGGACGAAAACTGGTCGATCGTGATCCCCATCGATCCGGAGCAAGGGGCCGAGCTGCTGGAGGAGGGTTATATCAAGGTCCGTTTTCTGAAAAATCAGTACGAGTCCTGGGGGCAGGTATCGCTCTTAAACAACAGCGACGGCGCCTATCTCCAACTGCGTTTCACCAATTCCATGGTCACATTCGTGTCCGACCGCTTTTTGGACATCGAGCTGATTTTGGAGGAGGAGAAAGGGCTTAAGATTCCCAATTCCGCCATTGTGGACAAGGAGTTTTTCCTGGTGCCGGAGGAGTTTGTCTCCCTGGAAGAGCGGGATGGGGAGAACGGCGTCTACAGACAGTGCTATCTGGAGGACGGCACAGTCTCGGTGGAGTTTGTGGCGATGGACTTTTACAGCTATGACAGCGAGAGCAAAAAGTATTATCTGGATTCTGATATTTTGGACGCGGGAGATATCCTGCATCGGATGGACAGCCAGGAGACCTTCGTGGTGAGCGAACGCGCTACGCTGAAAGGCGTTTACAATATGAACAAGGGTTATGCGGATTTCAAGGAGATCCACATTCTCTACCAGAATGAGGAGTACTCCATCGTCAAAGCCAACACCCGCTATGGGTTGAATGTGTACGACTACATTGTGCTGGACGCGGCCGCGGTACATGACGATCAGTTTATCAATGAGTAGAGGCGCGGAAAAAGGACGGTGATGTTGTATGATAGCTGACAATCTGAAAGAAGTGAATGGGAACATCAATAAAGCTTGCGAGACGGCAGGGCGGGACGCAAAAGAGGTGACTTTGGTGGCGGTCAGCAAGACCAAGCCGCTTGTCATGTTACAGGAAGCCTATGACGCTGGCGTGCGGGATTTCGGGGAAAACAAGGTGCAGGAGCTTTTGGACAAGATGCCGCACATGCCCGGGGACGTCCGCTGGCATATGATCGGACATCTCCAACGCAACAAAGTAAAGTATATCGTGGGCAAAGTGCATCTGATTCACAGCGTGGATTCTCTCAAGCTGGCGGAGGAGATCAGCAGGGAGGCACAGAAAAAACAAGTGCAGGTCGATATTTTGGTGGAAGTCAATATCGCCGGTGAGGACAGCAAGTTTGGAACCGGCATGGAGGAGGCCGTTTCTTTGGTGGAGCAGATCGCCAAATTGCCCGCTGTCCGCGTGCAAGGGCTGATGACTGTGGCGCCTTTTGTGGAAGATTGTGAAGAAAATCGCCAATATTTTCAAAAAATGAAGCAATTGGCTGTTGACATTATGCGAAAAAACATTGATAATATTACTATGAATGTTTTGTCAATGGGTATGACGGGCGATTATAGAGTGGCCGTGGAAGAAGGGGCGACTTGTGTGAGAGTCGGTACCGGAATTTTTGGCGAGCGCGATCATAAGGATCGGTAAGGAGAACAAAGTATGGGTGTGATGGATAAGTTTTTGAATTATATGAAACTGAACGATGAGGACGACGAGGACTACATGGACGATGAGTACTTGGATGATGAGGAGGCGGACGCTTCTCCGAGAAGAGACAACAAGTTGAAACCCGTGGAGGACGAGGAGAGAGCTCCCCGCAAGACGTCCCAGCCCAAAGTGACTCCTATCCGTCAGTCTTCCGTGCGGAAAATGCCAGGGGGCGGCATGGAGGTGTGCGTGATCAAACCCAGCACCGTGGAGGATGCGCGGGAGATCACAGAGACGCTTTTAGCCAACAGAACCGTGGTCTTGAATCTGGAGGGACTGGATGTGGATATTGCCCAGCGTATCATAGATTTCACTTCCGGCTCTTGTTTCGCGATCAGCGGCAATCTTCAGAAGATTTCCCATTATATCTTTATCATCACGCCCGCCAGCGTGGATATTTCCGGTGATTTTCAGGATATTTTCGGGACGGGCATCGACGCGTTGGGCGGCAATCTGTAGGAATGATTACATAGAGAGCATGACACAGGGCAGTACGCATGGTGCGCGCTGCCCGTTGATATTGGAGGTAAGAATGGCACAGAGACTACCTGTTTTGTATGAGAAAAAGCCTTGTTATGACATTGTGTTCGCCCAGTCCTTCGAGGGACTGTGGGAGGAGCTTGCAGAGCTTTCCGCGGGCGACAGACGCCTGTGTATCGTCACCGACACGACGGTGGATCCGCTCTATGGGGGCGAGCTGCTCTCTCTCTTGGAGGGGAAATGCCTGAAGGCGGTCAAGTATGCCTTTCCGGCCGGAGAGGAGCACAAAACCTTGGACACGGTGCAGCAAGTGTACAAATTTTTGATACAGGAGGGATTTGACCGAAAAGACCTGCTGTTGGCCTTAGGCGGAGGCGTCGTGGGCGATCTGACCGGCTATGTGGCCGCCACTTATCTGCGGGGGATAGATTTCGTGCAGATACCCACCACGCTTTTGGCGCAGACAGACAGCTCCATCGGGGGGAAGACGGGCGTGGATTTCGACCAATACAAGAATATGGTGGGGGCGTTTAAGATGCCGCGTTTGGTCTATACGAATCTTTCCACCTTGAAGACGCTGGACGACAGGCAGTTTTTCTCTGGGTTTGCCGAGGTGATGAAGCATGGCCTGATCAAGGATGCGGCGCTGTATGAGTGGCTGATCGAGAAGATGTACGAGATCTGCGACAGGGATTTGGACGTCCTGGAAGAGATGCTGATGCGTAGCTGTGGTGTGAAAAAGAGAGTGGTGGAAAAGGATCCCACGGAGCAGGGCGAGAGGGCGCTGTTGAACCTGGGGCACACCATCGGGCATGCCATCGAAAAATACAAGAATTTTACCCTCTGCCATGGCGAGTGTGTGGCGTTGGGGACGGTTGCGGCGGCGTATATCTCCTGGAAGAAGGAGTGGCTGACCATGGACGAGTATTATGAGGTGCGGGATATGTTCGTGCCCTTTAATCTGCCGATTTCCGTGGAGGATATCGACCCGCAGGAGATCCTCAGGCTCACAAAGTCCGACAAAAAGATGGAGGCCGGCACGATCAAGTTCGTTCTGCTCAAGAAGATCGGCAAGGCGGTCATTGACCGGACGGTCACGGACGAGGAGATTTTGGCCGGTATCAATGAAATTTATTTTAGTGACGAGGATGCCCATGCGTAAGGAAAAAAAGATCAAGAGATGGCTGATGTTGACGGTGGACGCTGTGCTTGTGATTGGTCTGTTTCTTTTCGACCAGTACACCAAGCGGCTTGCCATAGAGAATTTGAAGGACAGTCCCTCAAAGGTGCTGATAGAAGGTGTGCTGGAGCTGCAATATTTGGAGAACAGAGGCTCGGCTTTCGGCTTGCTCCAGAACCAGAAGTTTTTCATATTGTTTGTAGGGGTCGTCTTTTTGCTGGTGATCCTCTTTTTGATGTTTCGACTTCCGGAGAAGAGGCGCTTCTGCATCGTCCATGTGCTGTTTTCCGTGATCATAGCAGGGGGCTTAGGCAATATGGCGGATCGGTTCCGGTTTGACTATGTGGTGGATTTTATCTCCTTTATTTTGATCAATTACCCGATCTTTAATGTGGCGGACTGCTATATCGTGGTGGCGACGATCGGACTGTTTGTGCTGTTTTTGTTCGTGTTCAAGGAGAAGGATCTGGATTTTTTGAACTTCAAGCAGAATCGTTACAGGGAGATCAAGTAGGGTTGGCGCATGATGGATGAGAAGCAGAGACAAATGTGTTTTTTGATAACAGAGGAGATGGATGGAGAGCGGATCGACAAGGCTTTGAGTCTGCTCACAGATTCTCTTTCCCGCTCCTTTATCCAGAAGATGATCGGCGAAAATATGGTCACGGTCAACGGCCGTGCCGTCAAGGGAAGCTGCCGCGTGAAAACAGACGACGAGGTGGCTTTCTTTTTGCCTGAGGCGAAGGAGCCGGACATAGAGCCGGAGAATATCCCTCTGGACATTCTCTATGAGGACGAGGACGTCATCGTGATCAACAAACCAAAAGGGATGGTGGTGCATCCGGCGGCGGGGCACTACAGCGGCACATTGGTCAACGCCCTTTTGTATCACTGTGCGGACAGTTTGTCCGGCATCAACGGCTGCCTGCGCCCCGGCATCGTACACCGCATTGACAAAGATACCACCGGCTCTCTGATCGTCTGCAAAAACGACCGCGCGCACAATGAGATCGCGCAACAATTAAAGGAGCATATGGCGGGACGGCGCTATCACGCCATCTGTTGCGGGGTGCTTAAGGAGGACGAGGGCGTGATCGACAAACCCATCGGACGCCACCCCTTGGACCGAAAAAAAATGGCGGTGAATGAGAAAAACGGGAAGCGGGCGGTGACCCATTACCGCGTGCTGCGCCGTTTTGACCGATACACCTATTTAGAGTGCAGCTTGGAGACGGGGCGCACGCATCAGATCAGAGTGCATTTGGCGAGTATCGGCCATCCTCTTTTGGGAGATTCTGTGTACGGCAGTCAAAAATCTCCCTTTTCCCTGGAGGGGCAGACGCTCCACGCAAAGACGTTGAGCTTCGTCCATCCCACCACGGGGGAGCGGGTGGAGATCGACGCGCCGTTGCCGGAATATTTTGAACATTTGCTGAATATTTTGTAATTTTCGCAAAACAGTTGCGAAAACAGTAAAGATAACGTATAATAAAAGCAGGCGATACCTACAAATGGAAGCTCGTTGTTTAGCATTGACAGAAAGGCGGGATGAGAGTATGAATACAGTGATTACGATAGGACGTCAATTTGGTTCCGGCGGACGGGAGATCGGAGAGAAGGTTGCGGCGTATTTCGGTATCAAGTGCTATGATAAGGAGCTGTTGAGCCGAGCGGCGAAGGAGAGCGGTTTTTGCGAGGAGATGATCCAGAATCACGACGAGAGACCGACCAACTCCTTTTTGTATAATCTGGTGATGGACACCTATTCCTTCGGCTACAATGCCTCCGCATTTGTGGATATGCCGATCAGCCACAAAGTATTTTTGGCGCAGTTTGACACCATCAAAAAGATCGCGGATGAGGGGCCCTGCGTGATCGTGGGCCGCTGCGCGGATTACGCTCTGGCGGATTACAAAAATTGCATCCATCTGTTTATCTACGGCAATGAGGCGTGCAAGGTAAAGCGTGTGATGGCAAAGTACAACCTCAAGGAAGACAAGGCGCTGGAAATGATCACCAAAAAGGATAAACAGCGCCAGAGCTATTATAACTATTATTCCTCCAAGAAGTGGGGACGCGCGGACAGCTATGATCTCTGCATCAACAGCAGCGTGCTGGATGTGGACGGCACAGTGAAGCTGATCACACAATACGTGGAGGATTTTGAGAAAAAGCAGATCACTCCGTGATCCCCGCACACTCCAGATAAGTGGATTTTCTCAGCGCATAATCATACTTCGCCCTTGCCCGGGAGAATTTTTCTCCATTTTCATCCGCGATTCGTTCCAAGTAGCGGCTGACGGCGAGGGTGGCGTTTTTTTCGGCGGTATTGCCCTCCGATTCCGGCAGGCGGATGTTGACCTCGTGGACGCCGCTCTTGTCCAGCAGGACAAAATAGCAGTGCCATTCCAACGCCGTCAAGATCTGACTTGTAGTGGTATAGGAAGACATCTTGTCGATATCCTCCTGGGCTTCTGCGCAGTCGGCGTCCAGGGCGTCAAAATTGCCGGAGATGGCGCTAAGGTAGATGGAGAGACCATAGTACCAGCGTCCCTTGGCGCCTCGCTGAGACTCTCTGGGCAGCGTCAGATAGTACTTTTCATAGAAATAGTGGAATAGCTCCGGTTTCCCCTGCTGTAAACTATAAAAGAGCATGTCGGCGTAGAGACTTTGGGTCTCCCCGTTCTGGCAGTATTGATAGCACCACTGATGCCGTTTCGGGATCCTTTTGTTGATATAATCCAACATCAGTTGTTCCGCTGTCTCCCGCATCTCCTTTAAGATATAATATCCCAGGAATTGGGTATGGGTGCAGATATAGCAGCTTTTCAGTTCGTGTTCTGTCTTTTCAAAGTTTATTTTGCCGTGTTCCGCCATCGCTTCGTCCCGATATAAAAGCGCCAGGTTCATCTCATGCTCATAATAGCGGAAGGGTTGTCCGTATTTCAGCACAGCCTCCTCGTACTGTCTCATAAAAGTATCCATCTTGGCGTCGTCGATCTCGCAGCAGTTCATGTAGGTATCCATGATATATCCGTAGATCCACACATTCAGAGAAGCCATCTCACTGTTGGGATAATTGGGCAGTTCCCTGTCCATGTGGAGGGCGCTGTCCCGATAATAGATCTCCGCGTACTTGATGACCGCCCGATCGTCGTCCGTGCGGCTTGCCAGATAGATCCTGCTATAGATGGCATAAAAGTACACATACCATTCATTTTCCTGGCGGCTCAACTGCATGATCCGCGTTAGCAGCGGGATCAGCGTTTTCTCGTTCCGGTCGTAATCCTCGTAACTGCCGGAAGTCAGACTTCTGGCCTTGCGTATCGCGCCGACCAGTTCGCGATTGTTGATCGTATCCGTTTTAATATCCGAAAACATAGAAATTGCCATAGTCTTTCCCTCATTTCTCTATTCTGATTTTATTTTTTCGCATCGCCCCGCACGGCGTATTCCATCAATTTCTGTAATCCTGTATTCATCAGCTCCATCTGCTCCGGCGTCAGAGAGTAGTGACCGGCCATAAGCGCCTGAGCATAGATCACGCAGGCGATGGCGGAGGTGAGAGAGGGGTCGCTTCCCGTCTGCCCCAGGCTCTTGATCAAGCTGTTGGAGCTGTTGAGATAGAGCTTGTCGCACTCAGCCTCCGTCTCTTCCCCGAAGTCAAAGTTTTCAAAGAAACCGGAAAAACTTCCCTCGTCCATCGCCTCCGCAAAGAGCATATCGCTGCCCGGCACAAACAGCGCCTGCAGTTCCGGCGGGGAAAATGTCTTTAAAGAAACGCTGCAATGCATCGGATGCAAAGTTTCTGCGGCCGTCTCCACAAAGGGGGCGAGACGAAGCGCCAGATCCTTCGCCGGAGGCGCCAACAGCGTCTCGTAGGAGCTTTCATTGAAGGATTCGATCCGCACGTTTTTGTAATATTTTTGCAGCTTCTGCAGGATGCTGGCGTCGTAGATATAGCCGCCGTTCACCAACAGGCTGTCCGTCCCCGTGAGGAGCGGGCAGATGCGTCTGAAATCGTCTATGTCCGAACAATAGTGCACCGTCGTCTTTTTGGAAGCCTCCACGATCTGAAAGCCTGTGAGCAGTCCATTGCTGGTGGGAAAGGTGAGGAACGGGAAGAACAGCTTAAAGACCTGCTCGTTTTCCACTACCAGAGATTTGATCGCCACATTGTGGATGCGCAGCAAATTTTTTAACATCCGCACATTGTACTGGGAGAGGGATACAAAATAGTCGAAGATACATTTCTCAATCCAGTTTTTGACTTTTAACAGTTTCCCGTCTCTGGTGAACCCTTCTCTGGAGGCGTTGGGCGTGATATCGTCCACATCGATGATGCAGCGGGTGAAAAAGGCCCATTTGGGGATCAGATCTTTGCCGTCCTCCGTCACATACATATTCTTCAAAAAGATCTTGTGGCGGTTGGTGGCGCTGGCGTTGACCTGTCTGGTGGAGATGAAGGCATAACCCTTGATTCCTTCTCCGGTCAGCGGGATGACGTCAAAAAAATTCTCTTCAAAGATGCGCTCGCCGAAAGACAACATATCCTCCTGCAGACAGATTGTCTGCCGCCAGGGGATAAAATTGTTGTTGACGATCAGTTGCTCCTCCTCCCCGTCAAAGTCGATGGGGATGGTCAACAAAAAGCCGTATTCCGACAGTGCCCGAATGATTTCCTGCTCCGGATAGGACTCGTATTTGCTCCCCGTCAGAGCAAGCTGTACCTGCGTCCCCGGCTCCACCGTGCGCCTTAAGGTTGTGACCGCATAGGAACCGTCGCTTTTTCCCACCCATTGATAGCCTTTTTCCTCCTTGACGGAGCGGGTGATGACCTTGATCTCGTTCGTCACCAGAAAACAGGACAACAACCCGATGCCAAACTGGCCGATATAGCTGCTGCGCGCTTCCTCCCCCCGTTTGGAGGACTGGCCGATCACCGAGAGGAAAGAGTGGATCTCATCCTCGTTCAATCCGATCCCGTTGTCGGTGAAGGTGATCATGGCGCCTTCCATCGTCTTGCGATAGGTGACAGTGATCTTGCCCTCCGCAAAGTCTTTGTCCGCCTTTTTGCGGGCAGAGATGGCGTCCGCGGCATTCTGCAGCAATTCCCGCAAAAACACCTGGGCGCTGGAGTAAAGATTGTCGCTTAAGAGGCGGATGATCCCCTTTAAATCTACTTTAAATTGATATTTTCCCATAGTGCGGTTCTCCTTTGTCAAAACTTTCTAAGCTAATTTTTATTTTAGAGGAAGATGGGGGAAAAGGCAATAGGAAACTGAAATGCGGGGTGGGGACGGAGTGGGGGTGAGTTGGGGACGAGTTGGGGACGGAGCATAGGTTACAGAGAATCCTTTCTGTGACGGCCAGATAGGCGTTCCGATGAGCCTCATGCACGGCAATGCCCGCCATTGGACGGGCATCGCCGGAGTCTCATCTCCACATCTGACTCACGTCACAGAAAGGATTCTCTGTAACCTATGCTCCTGTATCCCGCAATTTCAAGAAGGTTCCCTCCTCACAATTTGGATTATAATATTTGGGAAACTTCAAAAGGCTGAATAATTACAGTTATTTGATCTATGAAGGAAAAATATATGGATTATTTTGATATATCCATGTATAATAAAAGAAAAGAGGGATTTATGGTGAGAGAAGAAGGTTATTTGAACGACTTATTTTATGAGGATAGGCCAATGCGGCTTATTGTTCCCGATCCACTTCAAAAGGTAGACGAACAGGAATTAGAGCAAAGCAGGATAAATAATCGGGATTTGAAGTTAAAGGGACATATAATATGGAGGACAGAATGGCGGGATTCGTTATTTGGGCAATTTTTGGTTGTATTATGATTGGAATTGGAGTCAGAGCTTTTTTCAAGAAAAAAGCAGTTGGCTTTTGGGCAAATATTGAGACTGTTAAAGTGAATGATATAAAGGGATATAATCATGCGGTTGGTAAACTATTTATTCTGTATGGCGTAATTTTTATTGTATTAGGTATGCCATTACTTAGCAGTCAAACGACACCATATATTTTATTGTCAGTATTAGGACTGATGATAGAAACAATAGCAACTATGGTAATTTATAGTTTGGTTATCTCGAGGAAATACCAAATGAAATAGAAAGAAATAGAAAAAATTATAAATTCTAGTTGCAAAATATTCTTAGAACCTATATAATAGCAATTAGTGCTGAAATAGCTCAGTTGGTAGAGCACTTCACTCGTAATGAAGGGGTCGTGGGTTCGAGTCCCATTTTCAGCTTTTTCCCCTTTATGTAAGCCGCAGGTCGTACTTTTAGGCCTGTGGCTTCATAAATTAATCGCGCGAAAGCGGTTCACGCTTTCATCTGTTTGCGTATCCGGTGTTCTACCATCTGGATCCCTTTGTAAAAACCCATGGCGATGATGCAGAGCAGGAGGATGCTGGTGATGACCAGATCCAACTGGAATACCTGGGAGCCATAGATGATCAGATAGCCGAGTCCGCGTCTGGCGGCCAGAAATTCTCCGATGATGACGCCCACCAGCGCCAACCCGATGTTCACTTTGGTGGTGCTGATCAAGATGGGGATAGAGTTGGGGAGCACGACTTTTCTGAAAGCGTCCCTGTTGTGTCCACCCAGCGTGTAGATCAGGGTGATCTTTTCGGGGTCGCACTGTTTAAAACCCGTGTAAAAGCTGATGATAGACCCGAAAAGCGCGACGGAGATCCCGGCGACGATGATGGTGGTGGCGCCGGTGCCCAGCCATACGATAAAAAGCGGCGCAAGCGCGGATTTCGGCAGACTGTTCAACACCACCAGATAGGGTTCCAGCACTTCGGAGAGGCGGCTGGAATACCACAGCAGGGTGGCCGCCGCCAAGCTGATGAGAAATACCAACAAAAAGCTCGTCACCGTCTCCCACAGCGTGATCCCGATGTGAAAAAAGATAGAGTGATCCACGCTAAGCTGGAGCAGTTGTCTGACGACGCGGCTGGGACTGGAGAAGAAAAAGCTGTCGATCCAGCCTTTGTCCGCGCTGATCTCCCACAGCAGCAAAAAGCACAAAAATAGTAAACCGCGGAGGCAGGCGATCTGCCTGTGATGCCTTCTGTGCCGCTTTACATACTGCTCTTGGTTGGTCAATTTGGTCGTCTTAGTCTTCACTGGTCAATTCCTCCCACAGCGTATTAAAGTATTGATTAAATTCCGGCGCATTCCTCGCGGCCAGGGGCGCATCGTCGGCGAGCGTGAGCCTGATGGGAAGGTCTTTTTTCAGGCGGGCAGGGCGGCCGGAGAGGATGATGACTCGATCGGCGAGACTGATTGCCTCGGAGAGATCATGGGTGATGATGATCATGGTCTTGCCCGTAGCGCGTATCAGACGGCAGATGTCGGCGGAGACCATGAGCCTGGTCTGATAATCCAGCGCGCTGAACGGTTCATCCATCAAGAGAAGCTGCGGATCCAAAGCCAGGGTGCGGATCAGGGCGGCGCGCTGTTTCATGCCTCCGGACAGTTCGCTGGGCCGTTTATCCCGAAATTTGTCCAGACCGTAATCGATCAGTAATTGATTCACATAGGCCAGACGCTCTTCCGTCATCATATGATTGATCTCCAGACCTAGGATGACATTTTTATAGACCGAGCGCCATTCAAAAAGATGATCGCGCTGCAGCATATATCCCACGCGGGGGTAATGGAGGGAACCGTCGGGATTGTTCACTGCGATCGTGCCGCGCTCCGGTGTGAGCAGTCCCGCGATAATAGACAGAAGGGTTGATTTTCCGCAACCGCTGGGGCCGACGACCGCCACAAACTCACCTTCCCCCACGCCAAAGGAAATGTTTTCGATGGCGTTGGTCTCTCCGTGGAGGCTGTGATAGGAATAGCCGATGTTTTTCAGTTCCAATAGATTCTGCATAGAAAAACATAACCTCTTTACGCATGATAAAATAGTTATCTTATTGTATGGAAAAACAGCGAAAAAGGTGTTTTATGGCGCGTAACTATTCAGACATAAAGTGATTGTGGTTTCGACTTAGGGACGGAGCAAAAGGTTACGGAGAGGACTTTCTGTGACGGCCAGATAGGCGTTCCGATGAGCCTCATTCACGGCAATGCCCGCCATTGGACGGGCATCGCCGGAGTCTCATCTCCACATCTGACTCACGCCACAGAAAGTCCTCTCCGTAACCTATGCTCCTGTATCCCACAATTTCAAAAATTATGCCGTCCGCACAATGACACTTGCTATACTTTTCACACCCACGCCAGTACATCAGTGCCCGCGAGGCAGACAGCCTTAGAACAGCCTTGTGCAGGTCGGAACGTTTCCTTACAGCGCGGTTATGTCTCCCAGGGGGAAAAGCACATGGATGTGCTTTTCAGGTTTCATCGGGCATGGATGCCCGTTGAAACCGCTCCGAAAGTTGCAATATATTATAACAAACGGTATTCCGTTTGTTATAATTCCGCGCTGTTAGGAAACGTCCGACCGAAACTCGGCTTGTTCTAAGGCTGTCTGCCTCGCGGGCACGTACCATGCTTGCCACCCTGTGAAAAGCAACGAATAGTTACCTGCGGCGCTGTGAAAAAAGCTCCGCCACCTTGCAATCTAGCCTGATCTGTGGTAATATTTACTTTAATTGCATTTTATTTTCTAAGACAGGAGACAAAAGTATGGCACAACTGTGGGGCGGACGCTTCACCAAGGAGACCGACAGGTTAGTCTACGAGTTCAACGCGTCCATAAATTTTGATAAAAGATTGTTCCATCAGGATATCGAGGGCAGTATCGCCCATGTGGTCATGCTGGCGAAACAGGGGATTCTCACGGTGGAGGAGAAGGATGCCATCGTGAAGGGGTTGACCGAGATTCGCGAGGATGTGGACAGCGGCGCTTTGGAGATCGACACAGAATGTGAAGATATTCACAGTTTTATCGAGGCGACGCTGATCGCGCGCATCGGCGATGCGGGCAAGAAGATGCACACCGGCAGGAGCCGCAACGATCAGGTGGCGTTGGATATGCGTCTGTACACCAGAGAGCGGGTGTTGGAGACGGACAGGCTCTTAAAGGAGCTTTTGGAAGTGCTGTTTCGAATCATGGAGGAGAACACGCGGACTTATATGCCCGGCTTCACCCATCTGCAGAAAGCGCAGCCGATCACATTGGCCCATCATCTGGGCGCTTATTTTGAGATGTTTAAGCGGGACAGAAGCAGGCTCAAAGACCTGTTTTACCGCATGAATTATTGTCCTCTGGGGGCGGGCGCCCTGGCGGGCACCACCTATCCGTTGGATCGGAGTTACACGGCGTCCATGCTGGGGTTTGAAGGCCCCACCTTAAACAGCATCGATTCCGTGGCGGACAGGGATTATCTGATCGAGTTTTTGTCGGCGCTCGCCGTGATTATGATGCATCTGAGCCGTTTTTCGGAGGAGATCATCCTCTGGAACTCCAACGAATATCAGTTTGTGGAGCTGGACGACGCCTACTCCACCGGAAGCAGCATTATGCCCCAGAAAAAGAACCCTGATATTGCGGAGCTGGTGCGGGGGAAGACAGGACGCGTCTACGGCGCGCTCATGTCTCTGCTCACCACCATGAAAGGACTGCCGTTAGCTTACAATAAAGATATGCAGGAGGACAAGGAAGTGGCGTTCGACGCCATGGATACCGCGAGAGATTGTCTGACGCTCTTTACCGGCATGACAGCCACTATGAAATTCCGCAGAGAGCGTATGGAACAGAGCGCTATGAACGGTTTTACCAATGCCACGGACGCGGCGGACTATCTGGTGGGGAAGGGCGTGCCTTTTCGCGACGCCCACGGCATCATCGGCAGGCTGGTGCTGTATTGTCTGGAGAAAAACACTTCCATCGACGCGCTGAGTCTGGAGGAATTGCAGGCAATCAGCGATCAGTTCGGCCCCGATCTCTACGAAGCGGTATCGCTGCAGGCGTGTGTGGAGAGACGACTGACGGCGGGCGCTCCGGGTTCTGAGGCCATGAGGCAAGTGCTGGCGCAGTATAAGGAATATTTGAATGGTACGTAAAATGTCATAATACAGCAGCCAGAGTCATTATTACCGACGGTTCGCTGGCGTCTGATTTGCACAATTCGGGCCATAAGAATTTATGTTTCGCAATAAATTACAAAGAGAAATGAGGTAGAGGATATGAGTGAGAAATTAAAGGTTGGCGTTTTGGGCGGCACAGGTATGGTGGGACAGCGATTTGTCTCTCTTTTGGAGAATCATCCTTGGTTTGAGGTGGTTGCGATCGCGGCGAGTCCTCGTTCTGCCGGCAAGACTTACGAGGAGGCTGTGGGCGACAGATGGAAGATGGATACGCCCATGCCGGAGGCGGTGAAGAATCTTGTGGTACTGAATGTGAACGAAGTGGAGAAGGTCGTAGGCCAGGTAGACTTTGTGTTCAGCGCGGTGGATATGACCAAGGAGGAGATCAGGCAGATCGAGGAGGCCTACGCTAAGGCGGAGACGCCGGTGGTCTCCAACAACAGCGCGCACAGGTGGACGCCGGATGTGCCCATGATGGTGCCGGAGATCAACCCCGAACATATGGACGTGATTCCCTTCCAGAAAAAGCGTCTTGGCACGCAGAGAGGGTTTATCGCGGTGAAACCGAATTGTTCCATTCAGAGTTACGCTCCCGTGCTGACTGCGTGGAAAGAGTTTGAACCCACGCAGGTGGTGGCTACCACGTATCAGGCGATCTCAGGAGCGGGCAAGACGTTCAAGGACTGGCCCGAGATGGTGGGGAATGTGATCCCTTACATCGGCGGTGAGGAGGAAAAGAGCGAGAAAGAACCCTTACGTCTGTGGGGAGCCGTTGAGAACGGCGTGATCGTTCCCGCCAAAGAGCCGCTGATCACCTGTCAGTGTATCCGCGTGCCCGTGCTGAACGGCCACACGGCGGCGGTGTTTGTGAATTTCAAGGAGAAACCCGAGAAGGAGCTTTTGATCGAAAAGCTTCGCGCCTTTAGCGGGGAGCCGCAGAGACTCGGACTTCCCAGCGCGCCCAAGCAGTTTATCCAGTATCTCGAGGAGGATAACAGACCGCAGGTGGCGTTGGATGTGAATTACGAGAACGGCATGGGCATCAGCATAGGCCGATTGAGAGAGGATAGTCTGTTTGACTATAAATTTGTGGGACTTTCCCACAACACGCTGCGGGGAGCCGCGGGGGGAGCCGTGTTGTGCGCAGAGCTGTTAAAGGCAGCCGGATATATTGCAAAGCGCTGAGCGAGCGGGGAGTGGATCATTATGAGTGAAATGCATTATCAAATGGATCTGTTGAAGGCGATGAACCAGAAATTGAATACAAAGGAGCGCATGTATCGGCTGCTCTGCGATACCGCGGAAGATGCGTTTCTGTATTATGCGTTTGACAGAGATGAAGTGACCACTCTGGGAAAATGGCAGGAGTTCTTTGATTTTGACATAAAAGAGAGCAGGGATATTCCCAATCTGTTTGACGCTGTGGAGAAAACGTATATCATGCCGCTTCGCGACGCTCTTTTCGTGGAAAAAACGAATGGGACGGAAGCCTGTGTGGAATGTATGATGAAGGACAAACGGAGTTGGATGCGTTTTCGTGTGAACGTGGTCTATGACGACAAGAATCGTCCTTTGGACAAGATTGTCTGCATCCAGAACATCTCCAAGTTCAAGGCGCAGAACGATGAATTGGAGTATATGGCTTATTACGACGGGATCACAGGTCTGTACAACCGCAATTATTTTGTGCGCCTTTTGACAGTCTTTTTGCAGAGGGCGGCGGAGAACAAGAGCATCGTCAGCGTGATCCTGATCGATATCGACGATTTTAAGAAGATCAACGACGGGATTGGCATGGTGGTGGGAGATGAGCTGGTTCAGCAGTTTGGAAGCTTTTTGAAGGAATTTGAGGACGAGCGCGTGCTGGTGTGTCATATGAGCAGCGATATCTACTGCATCGCTGTCTATGATCCGGTGGGCAGCCGGAGCGTGGAGCATATTCACAAGCAGATTCAAAATCGGATCAAGGAGCCTTTCCGTCTCAGCAGCGGGCAAAGTTTACAGATCACGGTCAGCATGGGCGTGGCGGAGTATCCCGAGGCGTCCACTTCGGCGCTGGAATTGATCAACTGTGCTGAGATCGTCATGTTTAAGGGCAAAACCCTCGGCAAGAATACCATCCAGTATTTTAATACGCCCATTCTCAACGAGTTCATCCACAATGTGGAGATTGAGAACAAACTGAAGGAAGCGGTGTTTCATAATAATTTTATCATGTATTTCCAACCTCAGTATGCTACGGGAAGCCGCAAACTGCGCGGCATGGAGGCGCTGATCAGATGGAAGGACGAGGGCAATCATATGATCAGTCCCGCGACGTTCATTCCCATTGCGGAGAAAAACGGCGCGATCATTCCCATCGGCAACTGGGTGGTGGAGCAGAGCATCAGTCAGTACGCCAAGTGGAGCGCAGAGTACAGCACGGATTTTGTCATGTCGATCAATATTTCCGCGCTACAGTACAGCAAGGAGGATTTTGTGCCCTTTTTGCTGGGGTTGCTGCAGAAATATCATGTGCAGCCTTCGCGGATTGAGCTGGAGATCACAGAGAGCATTTTGATCAACGACTTCGAGTCGGTCTCTGAAAAATTGAGACAGCTTCGGGGAAACGGTATCCGCATTTCCCTGGATGACTTTGGAACAGGATTTTCTTCCCTGTCTTATTTGAAAAAGTTTCCCATCGACACCCTCAAGATCGATAAGAGCTTTATCGACACGGTGCTCACCGATTCGGCCACCCGCATTATCACGGAGTCCATCATCAACATGGCGAAGAATCTGGGGTTTGAATCCATTGCTGAGGGTGTGGAACACGAAGCACAGTATGAGTATCTGCGCAATATCGGCTGTGATGTGATACAGGGGTATTTGTTGGGGAAACCGCAAAGTTCGAAAGAGATTGAGGACCTGTTACAGAGTATGGAAGCATAAAGAGTATAAGGACGGCATTTGTGGGCAAAAGTTTGTATATCGCAGAAAAACCAAGCGTGGCGAGAGAATTTGCCAATGCGCTGAAACTGAATATGAGAGGCAGGGACGGCTATATGGAGTCCGACACCGCCATCGTCACATGGTGTGTGGGGCATCTGGTGACCATGAGTTATCCCGAGGTCTATGATGAGAAGTACAGGCGTTGGAGTTTCGATACCATCCCGTTTATTCCCAGCGAGTTCAAATATGAGGTGATCGAGAGCGCCAAAAAGCAGTATATGACGGTCAGTTCCCTCTTAAACAGAGGGGATGTTGAGACCATTTATGTGTGCACGGACTCCGGACGGGAGGGAGAGTATATCTACCGCCTGGTGGAACAGATGGCGGGCGTCAAGGGCAAGGAGCGCAAAAGAGTCTGGATCGACTCTCAGACGGAGGAGGAGATTCTGCGGGGGATCAGAGAGGCAAAGGATCTGTCCGAGTATGATCACTTGAGCGACGCCGCCTATCTGCGCGCGAAGGAAGATTATCTGATGGGGATCAATTTTTCCAGAGTCCTCACGCTCAAATACGGCCGGACGGTGAAGGATTATCTAAAGCGGGACAAAGCGGTGATCTCCGTGGGGCGTGTGATGACCTGTGTGCTTGGGATGATCGTGGGCAGAGAGCGGGAGATCCGCGCTTTTGTAAAAACGCCTTTTTACCGTGTGATGGGGAATTTTAAGTTACAGGATAAGCTGATTACCGGCGAGTGGCGGGCGGTGGAAGGTTCACACTATTTTGCCTCGCCGCTTTTATACAAGGAGAACGGTTTTCAAAAGAAAGAAGACGCGGAAGGGTTGATCGCGCGTCTTAAGGGACAGGAGGCGGGAGCGCCTGTGGGCGAGGCCGTGGTGGAGAGCATCGAGCGCAAAAAGGAGAACAAGAATCCGCCTCTTTTGTACAATCTGGCGGAGCTGCAGAACGACTGTTCCAAATATTTTAAGATCAGTCCCGACCAAACGCTCTCGATCGTCCAGGAGTTATACGAAAAAAAGTTGGTGACTTATCCCCGTACCGATGCGAGAGTCCTCTCCACGGCGGTAGCCAAAGAGATTCACAAAAATATCGGAGGGTTACAGAATTATGGACTGATGCGCACTTTCGCGGCGGAGATTCTACAGAAGGGAACCTATAAAAAGCTGGCGCAGACCCGCTATGTCAACGACAAGCAGATCACAGACCATTATGCGATCATCCCCACGGGGCAGGGGTTGAATGTCCTCGCGTCCCTGTCGGGGACTGCCGCAAAGGTGTATGAGCTGATCGCCAGAAGATTTTTGAGTATCTTTTTCCCCGCGGCGGTCTATCGAAAGTTTGCGCTTCGGATCAAAGTGAAGGAAGAAACGTTTTTTGCCACATATAAGGCGTTGGAGGAGGAAGGCTACCTGAAGGTGGCGGCTTTTTCCGCGAAGAAAGAGGAGACGGGCGACGGGAAAGATACAGGGGAGGAAACCGAAAAGTGTGACGCCGCGCTGCTGCAGATTTTGATGGCCTTGAAAAAGGGCGCGCATGTGACCGTGGACGGTTATGAGATTAAGGAGGGGGAGACCACGCCGCCCAAACGTTATTCTTCCGGCAGTATCATTCTGACGATGGAGAACGCGGGGCAGTTTATCGAGGACGAGGAGCTGCGGGCGCAGATCAAGGGAAGCGGTATCGGCACCAGCGCCACGAGGGCGGAGATCCTGAAGAAGCTGGTCAAGATAGAGTATCTGAATCTGAATCAGAAAACGCAGATTTTGACCCCCACGCTCATGGGAGAGATGATTTACGATGTGGTGGACAGTTCCATCCGTCCCCTGCTCAATCCTACGCTGACGGCAAGTTGGGAAAAGGGGTTGACCATGGTGGCGGACGGCAGCATCACATCGGATGAATATATGAAAAAGCTGGACGATTTTGTGTCCAGAAGAACCAATATGGTGAAGCAGTTGAAGAATCAGGGTGCACTTTACCACATGTTCCAGACTGCGGAGAACAATTACAAAAAATGAAGGCAGGAGGATAAGGTATGGCATTTTGTATCATTACGGATTCCGCTTCCGATGTATCGGAGCAGATCATCAAACAGTACGATCTACATGTGATCCCGACTCCGGTGACCATCGACGGAACCGACTATTTTGACGGAGCGACCATTTTTCCGGACGAGTTTTACCGGATACAGGCAGAGAAAAAGGCGGAGATCAAGACCTATCACATCAGTCAGTTTATGTTTGAGGAGCATTTCAGACCCTTTGCCGAGCGGGGGGACGAGGTGCTGTATATCTGTTTCTCCACAGGCATCGCGGGCACCTTTCAGGCGGCAAGCCTCGCCCTGGAGGAGGTCAGGGAGGAGTTCCCCGATTTTCAGATGACCATCATAGATTCCAAATGCGCTTCCATGGGGTTTGGCCTGGTGGTGGAGAGATTGCTGCGGATGCAGAAAAACGGCGCTCCCAGGGAGCTGTTGATCGAGGCGGCGCATTTTTTCTGTGATCATATGGAGCATAATGTGACCGTGCAGGAGTTGGATTATCTGTTTAAGGGCGGCAGATTGAGCCGGACGTCCTTCCTGGCCGGTTCGGTCTTGGATGTGAAACCCATTATCATCGTGGACGAGAAGGGGGCGTTGAAGGCGGTGGAGAAGGTTCGCGGCTGGAAAAAGGCCCAGAGAAGGATCATCGACATGGTGGGCGAGAAAGGGAAAAATCTGGAGAATCAGGTGATCGGCGCCTGTTACGGCACGGACAGGGAAGCCTTTGACTATGTGGTGAGCCAGTTGAAGGAGCGTTATCATGTGAAGGATGTCATCGAGGGCAGAGTGGGATGCGCCATCGGCGCGCACACCGGCCCCAGTATCTTAGGGATCGTATACCAGAACGAGACAAAGGAAGAGTATGAACGATTTTTACAATAGTCCGTTTCAAGAGATATTACAGAAAGACGCGCAAAAAAACAGGAAGTGGTATGTGCTTATATTTGTCGTGATCGGCGTGTTGATCACTTTTTGGGGCAGCATGGTCGAAAGGGAAATGCAAGAGCAAAAAAGAACGCTTACCACGGAACATCCGGTGACATTGGGCGCCTGGATCGGCTATGCGGGCGACGGCGAGTTCGCAGATGGAAAAGATCTGACGCTGCAGAGAGTGCGGCAGTATTATGTGACGGAGCAGGGAAAACAGGCGGAGTACTACGAATATGAGCGCGACGGAGATACCTGCAGGTTGTGCGCTTACACGATCGGGCGGTTGGATGAGCAGGGGAACTGCGTTTATCAGGTCTCGGAAAGCGCAGGAGGCGAAGAAATGGTGCAGGAGTATTTTTTGTACCAATACGATGCGGACGACAGGGTGGTGCGGCAGGTTACTTACAGGGAGGGCGATCTTGTGCAGATCGCGGACTTTTCTTATCCCGACGAGGAAGTGACTGCCATTGTGATCTATGAGTATCAGGATGGCGTGTGGACGCCGGAAAATTCCTGCGGCTTGTTGGTGGACAAGGACGGGCGGGAGCTTTTGCGGATCCGCCTCGACACCCACGAGATCGTGGAAAGCGGAGAACCGGAAGAGGCTAGCGTTTACAGGTGGTATCGATGCGATCAGTCAGACCGTATCGAATATCTGCTGGAGGTGCCCAAAACGGAAGGGGACTCTTCCGAGAGCGGACTGACGGAGGCCTGTCTGGCCAGATATGAATATTACTATGAATACAATACCAAAAAGTATTGGAACACGGAATATCTATATCGCTTACAGTCCGATGCCCAAGAGGAAGGATGGAACTTGCAGGATGACACGATCCTCTTGTTTGACGAAATAAAACTGCAAAGGATGTGGCAGGGAGAGTAATAATGGCTATCATTGGAATTGATCTGGGAACGACAAACAGCCTTGTGTCTGTGTGGAAGGATGGGAAAATACAACTGATTCCCAACTCCTTCGGGGAATATATGACGCCGTCCGTCGTCTGTATAGAGGAAGACGGCGAGGTTTTTGTCGGAAAAATTGCAAAGGAGATGTTGATCAGCCGTCCGGACTGTACCTTCCGTGAGTTTAAGCGAAATATGGGGACGGATATCGCATACAAGGCGGGAAAGAACCGATACCGCGCGGAGGAGTTATCCGCCTTTGTCTTAAGAAGGCTGAAGGAGGACGCGGAAAAGTATCTGGGGGAGCCTGTGACGGAGGCGATCATAAGTGTTCCCGCCTATTTTAATGATGACAAAAGATGCGCCACCCGCAATGCCGGAAGACTGGCCGGACTTCGCGTGGAGCGCATGATCAATGAGCCTTCCGCCGTGGCCTTAAAGCATCACATGGGCACGGATGAGATGGAGAAATTCATCATCTTTGACTTTGGCGGGGGGACGCTTGACGTCTCGTTGGTGGACGCCTTTGAGAATATCGTGGAGATTCAGGCTGTGGCAGGGGACAACTACCTGGGCGGCAAGGACTTCAATGAGATCATTGCCGATTATTTTTATCGGGAGAACAATCTTTCCAGACAGATGTTCACCAAGGAGGAGCAGGCGATTGTCTTAAAGGAGGCAGAGCTTGTAAAAATCGCGCTCTCGGAGGCAAACTCTGCAAAGAGAAACTTTCTTTTACAGGAAAAGGAATATACTTTGGAAATGACGAACCAAAATCTGATCCATATTTCCGCCGAGCTGTTCAAGCGCATGGCCAAACCTCTGCGGAAGGTGATGAGCGACAGCGGCGCGCAGTGGGAGGATATCGATAAAGTGATTTTGGTGGGCGGTTCTTCCAAAATGCCGATCGTACTACAATATATCAAGAGTATCTGCCAGACTGAGGTGGTGGCGGACGACAGGCCGGATGAGAGTATCGCGATCGGCGCGGGCATGGCGGCCGCGATCAAGATGCGCACCGGAGAAGTGCAGGATATCATTCTTTCGGATATCTGTCCGTTCTCCCTGGGCGTACAGGTGGTAGGTGATCATTTTTCACCGATCATCAACCGCAATGAGACGCTTCCCTGCAGCCATACCGGAATCTATGTGGCAGTGCAGGATTATCAGAAAGAGATTTCCTTTGCAATCTATCAGGGAGAGAGCATGGTGGCAAGTGAAAATCTGTTGTTGGAGACGATCGAGATCGAGATCCCGCCCAAACCGGCGGGTGAAGTGAAGGTGGCCGTCACTTTTGCCTATGATATCAACGGTATTCTGGATGTCAGACTTTCCAGGGAGGATCAGTCCTACCACAAGGTGATCGTGAATAAGAATATGAGATTGTCGGAACAAGAACTGGAAGTGCGTCTGAAAGAGCTGCAGGAGATGACGATCCATCCCAAGGAGCAGGAGCAGAACCGCCTGTTGGTGGAGGAGGCGCACCGTCTGTACAAAGAGTGCCACCCGGAGTTCCGCGGCAGGATCGAACAACAGCTTCGGCATTTTGAGCTGGTGATGGAAAGAGGAACCGCCAGAGAGATCAGAGAGGCTTACGTGAGTTTTTCCATCTTCTTAAGTTTTGTAGAGCAGAATAAAATTGACTTCGACGGCGCGGATGACTTTGACGAGTCCTTTTGGACGGAGGATGAGAGCAAATGAACATCTGGGAGTCTCTGGGGATAGAATACACAAACGATATTGCCGCCATCCGGAAAGCCTACGCAGCGAAAGCCAAGGAGGTTCATCCCGAGGAGCATCCGGAAGAGTTTCAGGCCTTGCAGCATGCCTACAAGACCGCAGTCAAGATCGCAAAACTCACAAGACCGTCCATGCGGATCCCTGTTCCTGAAGCGGAGGGGGCGGAGAAAGTAGAGCAAGGTGAGGCAGGGGAATCTGCTGCGGATGATACGGAGAAAGGCGGGAAGGCAGAGAAGGCAGGGGATGCAAAGGCGGAGGATGCCGAGAACGCTGAGAACGCTAAGGCAGAAGATACAAAGGCGGAGGATGCCGAGAAGGACGCGAACGCTAAGAACGCAAAGTCAGGGGAAGCCGAGAAGGCAGGGGAAGCTAAGGTAGAGTATGTAGAGAAGGCTCAGAAGGTAGGAGAAGGTAAGGAAGGGGACACCGAGAGAAGCGGTAAGGCAGAGAGAACTGAGGAAGATGATGTTAAGAAAGCTGAGAAGGTAGAGGCAGCTAAGGCAAGAGATACGGAGGATGCTTCTTCTGCGAAAGAGCCGCTTCCCGAACATACCGCCGAGGAGTTCCAACAGTTTGACTATGGGAGCGTGCAGGAGCTTTCGGAAGATATGGCATCCCGCTTTTGGGAAGAGTTTCAGTATATCCGCTGGAATCCTTGCCTGCGCAATCAACTGGCCTGCTGGAAACTTTTTTTACATCAGCCGGAATATGAAAAGCTGTTCATAAAGGACGACTTCCGCGAGGAACTGGTGCGTCAGATTCTCAAGGATAGGCCTTATAACTGGACGCTCCCCGTGATAGAATATCTGACGAGGACTTTGAAAAGTTTTCATTGGGAGAAAAAAAAGCGCTATGAGACGGACAGCCGCAAGTGGCAAAAGTTCCGGAAACGAACGCCCGCACAGAAGAGTCGGACGTCCAAGCATCTGATTCCCTCTCCTTTTCTCACAAGACGGGAGAGGAAGCTGTTTTGCTCCATCGAAGGCACGGAGGCGCTGGCATGGGAAGCCAGGGTCAATATGGAACAATACTTAAATGACTATTTTGCGTTGGCCAGAGAAAACAGCCATGATCTGAAAAAGATGTACAAGCGGCATACCAGGTGGGTGATATTGGGGCCCGTCGTGATCGGGGTACTGGTCTTGGTCGTGTTCAATGCATGGGCCGTACTGCCGAATCTCTTTTTTTCGGGTTCTCAGGATTCCCGACCTTATTATGAACAGACGCTTGAGCAGATCAGGCAGGAGTATGAACAAAACGGCCAGAATGAGCAGGAGCGTGCGCGTATGCAGGAAGATATGGATGCGCTGCTGGAATATTATGAAAATCTGATTAATGGCAGTCGGTGAGACGACATGTTCTGCGCGGAGATTGGAAAATATTAATGTTAGTCAGTATAGTGCCGCTTGTGCGGCGGAATGAGAGGAAAAATGGAAGAGATCAAAATTGCCGATTTATATGATTTAAATGAGACGATCGCGGAGGCGTTATTTCAAAAATATACCTATCCCTGGGAGATATTGCCCGAGATCCACGGCTTTATCCTGAAGTTGGGAGACGGACTTTCCGAGGAAGTCTATGAAAAGAGAGGGGAAGATATCTGGGTGGCGAAAAGTGCGAAAATCGCTCCCACCGCCTGTCTGAACGGCCCGCTGATCATCGACGAGGAGGCGGAGGTGCGGCACTGTGCTTTTATCCGCGGCAACGCCATTGTGGGAAAAGGCGCTGTGGTGGGCAATTCCACCGAGTTGAAAAATGTCATCCTCTTCAACAAAGTGCAAGTGCCTCATTACAATTATGTGGGAGACAGTATATTGGGGTATCAGGCGCATATGGGCGCGGGTTCCATCACCTCCAACGTAAAGAGCGACAAGACGCTTGTCGTGGTCAAGGGAGAGGGTATCAGGATCGAGACCGGCTTAAAAAAGATGGGCGCCATGCTGGGCGATCGGGTGGAGATCGGCTGTAACAGCGTGCTGAATCCGGGAACTGTGATCGGACGAGACAGCAATGTGTACCCTACATCCTGTGTCAGGGGGATCGTTCCGGCCGGACATATCTATAAGGATGCGGAACATGTGACGGCGAAAAAATAGAGGAGTGCAGGTGAAAATTTTGATAATGAACAGGCAAGATTTTTTTACAAATATAATGAATATATGTGATTGGAACAGTCAAGGAAACGATAAGAAGTTACTCGAGCCGTTGGTCGATTACTTATCAAAACAATCAGATGAGGAGATTTTCTCTTTTGAGGATATTATGGCAGAGTTATTATATGCTCTTGATACAAAAAAGAACTTTGAGACAGCTTGTAAGTTTTATGACCATTCAGATGATACTTTCTTATATTCTCGATGCGTGGCGTTGATAAACGGAGAAGAATACTACGAAAAAGTTAAAAGAGGTCAAATTACGGAACTTTGGGGTATGGAATTTGAGTCGATTTTGTATGTGGCAAGAGAAGCATGGGCAAAAAAGCATAAGAAGGATACCAATGATTTCCCCCACATTTCTTCATTATCCTATGAAACAGGGAGCAATAAAAATGAGTGGGAGTAATGCACATGGAATATAAAGAAAATTTGTTGTGCTATGAGGATTATTGCAAGCTAAGGGAGAGTGTCGCGTGGGCGCTTTTTTCAAAAGAGCAGACACAAAAAGCTCTTGACAGTAGTCTATACACAGTAACCGCAGTTGGCAATAACCAGACTATTGGAATGGGGAGATTGATAGGTGACGTTTTGTGGTTCGGGTATGAGAAAAGTCATTCGTAAGTAAGATGTAGCAATTATTAACAAACTCCCTTTTTGGAATTGTGTACTCGTTGAAATCAGGTCTGTAAATAAGCATTGCTAAAGGTATTCCCACATATGAACTAAAATATGCCGTAAAAGTTGAAAGACATTGGTTAAGCGTTAAAATGATTGATAAATAATAAGAGACTAACCTCAGGCCTGATTTTTCCAATATACAGCAAATAAAATTCAGAATATAGTTTCTTAAATTGCGTGAAAAGTCAAGAAATGTATGAATAGAGAGTGCCAAAATTGATTGACACTCTTTAAGTTACTGCTTATTTGCTTATTCACTTGTAAGCGGTAGTTTTTGGTACAGTTTCCTATTGATTTCTTTCTTTAAGATATCAATTTCAGCTTCAGCAGCCTCTTGACCACCGCTTTTTAAATGACGTTCTATTCTTTCAACCAATGATAGTTGATCGAATAAATTGTTATTAATTTCTTTTTCATTTGTCGGCATGTTCTCACCTCCTCCCATGTGGGATTTGTATAAATTTATCATACCACAAACAGGGAAAAGAAAACAACCCCATGTATTTATTATCCCGCCTTATCCCGCCTTTTCGTTACCTCCTAAAAGAGTATTTTTTGTTTGGGAATTTTCGTTGTCAGATTTGACAAATTGACGCTGCTTTAATATCAGACAAAGGCAGAACGAGAAAAAGCTAAGTTAAGGCATCCAAAATCGAAGAAAATTCAAAAGTGGTATCCTTAACTTGAAAATAAGTGACAAATAGGGAAAAGCTTTTTAGGAATGGCTGTTATAAATAAAAGAGAGGATATTGACGAATAGATAGTAATGGTGTATATTATTTATGGCAATATGTCACTTTAAACTATTAAAGTCAGAGGAAAAACTCGATACACGAGGTATTTCTGATCTGGCAAGGGAGGAATTTATGAAAAAGAAAGTTTTATCTGCACTATTGGTCGCTTCTATGGTGGCGTCTGTACTGACCGGCTGTGGCAGTGTGGAGAAGCACTACAACATCGGTATCTGCCAGTTGGTAGAGCATCCCGCTCTGGATGCGGCGACGCAAGGGTTCCAGGATGCTTTGAGCGAGAAGCTGGGAGAGAATGTCTCTTTTGATCTGCAAAACGCGCAGAACGAGCAGACCATGTGCGCAACGATCTGTAACGGTTTTGTCTCAGACGGAGTGGATCTGATCTTGGCGAACGCTACGTCTCCTCTACAGAGCGCAGCTTCCGCTACCACCAGTATTCCCATTTTGGGAACTTCCGTGACCGATTATGCTACGGCGCTTGAGATTGGCGACTGGTCCGGCTCTACGGGAAGAAATATCTCAGGAACTTCTGACCTGGCTCCCATCGATGAGCAGGAGAACATGCTCTTAGAGCTTTTCCCCGACGCGCAGAAAGTAGGTCTTTTGTATTGTTCCGCGGAACCGAACTCCTTGTATCAGGTGCAGCTTTTCGGCGCGGCTCTGGATGAGGACGGCGTTGCTTATCAGGAGTATGCGATCGCCGACACCAACGAGGTGCAGTCAGTTGTGACCGCCGCTGTGGCCGACTGTGATGTGCTTTACATACCTACGGACAACACACTGGCTTCCATCACGGAGACGGTCAGAAATATCGTGGTGCCTGCAGGCGTCCCTGTGATCGCCGGCGAGGAAGGCATCTGCAATGGCTGCGGCGTGGCTACATTGTCCATCAGCTACTATGATCTGGGATATACCACCGGTGAGATGGCATATGAAATTTTGGTGGAAGGCAAGGATATCAATACCATGGATGTGCGTTTCGCGCCCAATGTGACCAAGAAGTACAATGCGGAGATCTGCGGACAGCTTAACATCACAGTACCCGATGACTATGAGATGATCGAGTGATCAGCATTTCTCATCCGAACTCTTAGGAGGAAAGAAAATGCAATACTTTATGTCCTTAAACCCCATCTCCTTGTTTCGAGCGCTTCCGGGTTCTATCGCACAGGGGATGATATGGGGCGTCATGGCGCTGGGAGTGTACATAACCTTTCGGCTGTTGGATTTTGCGGATTTGACGGTGGACGGCTCCATTGCTACAGGAGCCGCCGTGTCCGTCATGCTGATCCGCGCGGGAGTGCATCCCCTTGTGTCTCTGCCCATGGCCTTTTTGGCGGGCATGTTGGCCGGTATGGTCACAGGATTGTTAAATACCATGCTGGGCATCCCCGGGATACTGGCGAGTATCCTGACACAGATATCGCTGTACTCCGTCAATCTGATGATCATGGGAAAATCCAATCAGCCTGTCAGCGTGGACAATTATCCGCTTGTGGTGTCTCTTCGTTATGTGACGGACAATGTGACGAGCAGAGCGGTCTTTTTTGTGGGGATGATACTGTTTTTGCTGGCGTTGGTGGCGGTTCTGTACTGGTATTTTGGAACAGAGCAGGGACATGCGATCCGAGCTACCGGCTGTAACGGCAATATGGCCAGGGCACAGGGCATCAACACGAATTTTATCAAAGTATTGGCGCTTATGATCTCCAACGGATTGGTGGGATTAAGCGGCGGCATGTACGCACAATTCCAAGGGGCATCGGATGTGAACATGGGACGGGGCGCTATCGTCATCGGTCTGGCGGCAGTGATCATAGGAGAAGTCTTATTCGGAAAATTTGCCAGCAAGAGACGCCGTGCGTTTGCGTACACGCTGGGCGCGGTGATCTTGGGCGCGGTAATCTATTACATGGTATATCAGTTTGTGCTGTGGCTAAAGATGCCTTCGGAGAGCATGAAGCTGTTCTCCGCCATTGTGGTGGCGATCTTTTTGGCCATTCCCTATCTGAAGGAGAAGAGAAGCATTAAGAAGGGGGTGGCAAAGTAATGGCGTATGCACTGGAGATCAAAGATGTGCATAAAGTGTTCAATCGCGGGACGATCAACGAGAAAGTCGCTTTGGATGGAGTGGATCTCAAGCTGGATCCCGGAGATTTTGTGACGATCATCGGTGGAAACGGCGCCGGAAAGTCCACCACGCTAAATGCGATCGCAGGGGTGTGGCCCATCGACAGCGGGCAGATCATTATAGACAGAACGGACATCACGGGACTGCCCGAGCATAAGAGGGCGGCGTATTTGGGACGGGTGTTCCAGGATCCCATGACCGGCACGGCGGCCACCATGGATATCGAGGAGAATATGGCGATCGCGTACAGGCGAGGAGCGAGAAGAACGCTGCGCTGGGGCGTGTCCAAGGCGGAGAAGGCGCTTTTTCGTGAAAAGCTAAAAGCGCTGGATCTGGGACTTGAGGATCGTATGACCAGTAAGGTGGGACTTTTGTCCGGCGGACAGCGCCAGGCGATCACCCTGCTCATGGCTTCCCTGAAACAACCCAAGCTTCTGCTTTTGGATGAGCATACCGCAGCGCTGGATCCCAAGACGGCTGCGAAGGTGTTGGAGATCAGCGACAAGATCATCTCCGAAAATCACCTGACAGCCATGATGGTCACCCACAATATGCGGGACGCCATTGCTCACGGCAGCCGCCTGATTATGATGCATGAGGGCCGTATTATCTATGATGTCGCGGGGGAAGAGAAGAAAAAGTTGAAAGTGAAGGATCTTTTGGCTAAGTTTGAGGAAGTCAGCGGAAACGAGTTTGCCAATGACAGGATGATGCTGACATAAGAAAAATTTTCCAAAACCACTAGATTTTTTCCCTGTAATGTGAGAAAATGAAAGGAAAGTAAGTGACGAATCGAAAGGAGATTTCACATGATTTATTCAAAAGAAGTTGAAGAAATGTGTCCCGTAGCACAGGGCGTACATCATGGCTGCGCACCCATCCCTGAAGAAGCGAAGTGGGTTCAGGCGAAAAGAGTAGAAGATATCTCCGGCTTCACACACGGTGTTGGCTGGTGTGCTCCTCAGCAGGGCGCCTGCAAGCTCTCTCTGAATGTGAAGGAGGGCATCATTCAGGAGGCTTTGGTTGAGACGATCGGCTGTTCCGGTATGACACATTCCGCGGCTATGGCTTCCGAGATCCTTCCGGGTCTGACTGTTTTGGAGGCTTTGAATACCGACCTTGTGTGCGATGCGATCAACACCGCTATGAGGGAGCTGTTTTTACAGATCGTGTACGGTCGTTCCCAGAGCGCATTTTCTGAGGATGGTCTGCCTGTGGGCGCAGGTCTCGAGGATCTGGGCAAGGGTCTCAGGAGCCAGGTCGGCACGATGTATGGCACGCTGAAGAAGGGTCCCCGTTATCTGGAGATGGCAGAGGGTTATGTGACTGGTATCGCTCTGGACAAGGATGATCAGATCATCGGTTATCAGTTCGTAAGTCTTGGCAAGATGACAGACTTCATCAAGAAGGGCGACGATCCGAACACTGCATGGGAGAAGGCTAAGGGCCAGTATGGTCGTGTAGACGACGCTGTGAAGATCATTGATCCCAGAAAAGAGTGAGGATAAAGGAGGACAAGAAAAATGGCTTTATTTGAATCATATGAAAGACGTATTGATAAGATTAATTCTGTGTTGAATAGCTATGGTATCTCCTCCATTGAAGAAGCTGAGAAGATTACCAAAGATGCGGGACTGGACGTGTACGATCAGGTCAAGAAGATCCAGCCCATCTGTTTTGAGAACGCATGCTGGGCTTATACCGTAGGCGCGGCTATCGCTATCAAGAAAGGCTGCCGCAAGGCTTCCGAGGCTGCCGCAGCGATCGGCGAGGGACTGCAGGCGTTCTGTATCCCCGGCTCCGTGGCGGATACCCGCAAGGTGGGTCTGGGACATGGCAATCTGGGCAAAATGCTTTTGGAGGAGGATACGGATTGTTTCTGTTTCCTTGCCGGACATGAGTCCTTCGCCGCTGCGGAAGGCGCGATCGGCATCGCCGAGAAGGCTAACAAAGTTCGTCAGAAACCGCTGCGTGTCATTTTGAACGGACTTGGCAAGGACGCGGCCAAGATTATTTCCCGTATCAACGGTTTCACTTTCGTGGAGACAGAGTATGATCCCTATACCAACGAGGTGAAAGAGATCGAGCGCATCCCTTATTCCGAGGGTCTTCGCTCCAAGGTCAACTGCTATGGTTCCAACAGCGTTCCCGAAGGTGTTGCGATCATGTGGAAGGAGAACGTGGATGTGTCCATCACCGGCAACTCCACCAATCCCACCAGATTCCAGCATCCGGTGGCCGGTACATACAAAAAGGAGAGAACTGAGGCCGGCAAGAAGTATTTCTCCGTGGCATCCGGCGGCGGTACAGGGCGCACGCTCCATCCCGACAATATGGCGGCGGGTCCCGCTTCCTACGGTTTCACCGATACTTTGGGACGTATGCACTCCGACGCACAGTTTGCAGGGTCTTCTTCCGTGCCGGCGCATGTGGAGATGATGGGCTTGATCGGTATGGGCAACAACCCTATGGTTGGCGCTACCGTGGCTGTGGCGGTTTCTGTGGAGGAAGCAGCGAAGGCTGGAAAGTTCTGAATTAATTGCATGAAAAATAACAAAAATAAAGCGTAAAGACAGATAAAAGCATCATAATTCTTATGAATTGTGGTGCTTTTACATATTAGAAATATAACTCTGATTAACTTTAGACTGATTTTTGTTACTATTCACAGTTGATTTAATAAACATCTATTTTGAGAAGCCCTTCGGGGCTTCTTTTTGTATGGCGTAATGTACATATAACCACTATTGAGAGGAGATACTATTATGCCAACTATCGTAAAACATTATGACAAGAAGACCGGAAAAATCCGGGTTTATGAGTCTACTCCGCACTATGATCCTGTCACAAAGCAGTCAAGGCCAAAGAGAAAATACCTCGGCACGATTGACATTGAAACGGGAGAACTCATTCCGTCTTCCGGGCGAAAAGGCAGAACTCCTTCTAAAAATAGTGCCAGCATGGCGGTCTGCCTGTTCCATAAAGACAAAAACCCAAGCATGAAGATAGACAGGCGGCATTGCAGATTGCGGCGGCTTTCGGTATCAGCTTTGAGGACAAAAAGGGCAGGAAACCGTCGCCAAAGCGTAAACGGCAGTTATCGCCGGAGCAGAGGTTTGAGAGGGCGCAGAAGAGGTGTTGTTGCTTCCAGTTTATTAGGAAAGAACCGAAAAACCTTTGACAAAACTACTGTGTAAAGATATAATTGTCTTATTGTGCAGTTGCAGCATGACATGACACAAAAAGATAAACTTACAAGGGAGTAATCAACAATCGGATCGAGTATCGTTACAACAGCGCGGGATTGCAGACCAGATATATATTTTATGATGAGCAGGGCAATCAGGGAGACTGGTCAGAGTATGCATATGACGAGGAAGGCCGTCTCCTGCGGAGCGTTTCCTATAATTTCAGCGGGTCAGTCACTTCCCAGGATAGCTGGGAGTACGATATTTTGGGCAATGTGATCGGCGACAAGGATCATATCTACGCGTATACCTATCGTCTGACGGACGATGTGTGAGTGCGCGAGGCGTGACGTAGCAAAGAGAAAGGGAGGGCAGATATGTTTGCATGGGAATCGGGCAGACCGGAGGAATACCACATTCCACAGGCGGAGGTGGAAAAATTTGAGAAGCTTTTAAAAGAGCAGAGGATCCATATTCACGGATATCTGTTGTTGGGTGGCCGCAAGATTTTGGCGGAGCGTTATTATGAACCCTACGGCAGGGAGGACAACCATCGCATGTACTCGATCACTAAGAGCTTTGTGGCGTTGGCGGTGGGACTCCTTGTGAAAAATTCTCTAGTAAAGCTGGATGATCGCATCTGCGATTATTTCCCCGAAAAGCTTCCGGAGGGCGGCCCTCATCCCTGGTGCGCCGAGATGACGATCAGAGAGATGCTCAGTATGCGTACCTGTCATTCTAAGACGACTTATAAAGAGAATGTGAAGAACGATTGGGCGGAGACTTTTTTCCATGTGAAACCCGATCATGTGTCCGGCACGGTGTTTTCCTATGACACTTCCTCGGCCCATGTGCTGGGGGCGCTGGTGGAGAAGCTCACGGGGATGAAGCTGTTGGATTATCTGCGCCGGGAGGCGTTTGACAAGGTAGGGTTTTCAAAAGGAGCTTATCTGATGCAGGATCCCGTGGATGTGTCCCAAGGAGGAAGCGGCATGATGAGCACGCTGCGGGATATCGCAGGCGTGGCATATCTGTGCAATCATTTTGGCACGCTGGACGGGGAGGAGCTTCTGCCGTATGACTTTATGCGGGAAGCTTTGTCCAATCTGGTGCCCACCGATCTGCAGCCCAATCTGGACGAGCAGGCAGGGTATGGCTACTTTTTCTGGATGCCCAGGACCAGGCCAGATACGCCGGGAGCGGAGGACGGTTTTGTCATGTACGGCATGGGCGGACAGCTCGCGGTGTGTTTTCCCAAGTTTGATTTCTGTTATCTGACGATGGCGGACACGATCGGCAATCCCGCCGGACTACAGATTTTGTACGATTGCTTTTACCACACGATCTACCCGTATCTTGAGGAACGGCCAGGAGACAATCCCGTGGCTTTCCAGGATACCGGCGCAAAGTGGAGCGGGGCGGATGGAAGCGATGTTTTGCAGGCCAAAAAAGGAGTGGAGAGATATTGTTTCTTTGAAAACGCTTCCGGCTGGGACGAGATCGCGTTCGACTTTAGCAGGATGGGCGAAAAGACATTGGATATTAGTCTGTATTATGTGAAAGATGGGCAGAGGGAGGAGCTTTCTCTCTCCTGCAGCGTGGGAGACTTTAAGCGCAGAGAAAGTCAGATCGGCGGATTTGACTGCGAGTGCAGGGCGCTCATCAAAAACGGCCATCTGATCGTGGAGAGCTTTTTGGTGGATGAGGTGCACGGCAACGTGCGCATGGACTTTGCCTGGAAGGATCAGAAGGTGTTTGGCGTGCGCATGGTGGCGACGAACGAACCCTGCTTAAGCGCCTTTAAGGGGTTTGCGTCCGCGGAGCGCGTAGGGTGATAAGTTTCACCCCGAAAAACGCCTGAAGGGAGGCGTTTTTCATCGTGATTTGAGTTAGTGAAAGAGAAAGGATGGTTGGTATGGATAAGATCAGGACGAGGTATGCGCCCAGCCCTACGGGGAAGATGCATGTGGGCAATCTCAGGTCTGCACTATATGAGTTTTTGATCGCAAAACATGCGGGCGGCGATTTTATGCTGCGCATTGAAGATACCGATCAGGAGCGTTTTGTGGAAGGCGCGACCCAGATCATTTACCGCACTTTAGAAAAGGCGGGACTGACCCACGACGAGGGGCCTGACAAGGACGGGGGATACGGCCCCTATGTGCAGAGCGAGCGCATGAAGACCGGCATTTATATGCAGTATGCCAAAGAGTTGATCGAGAAAAACGAGGCGTACTATTGTTTCTGTGACAAAACGCGTCTGGAGTCGTTAAAGACAGAGGTGGTGGAAGGCAAGGAGATCACGGTCTACGACAAGCACTGTCTGAGTCTTTCCAAGGAGGAAGTGGCGGCCAATCTGGCGGCGGGCAAGCCTTTTGTCATCAGGCAGAACAATCCTTTGGAGGGCACGACTACCTTCCACGATGAACTCTACGGAGACATCACCGTGGAAAACGCGGAGCTTGACGATATGATCCTGATCAAATCCGACGGTTATCCCACCTACAATTTTGCCAATGTGGTAGATGACCATACCATGAAGATCACACATGTGGTGAGAGGGAACGAGTATCTGTCCTCCTCGCCCAAGTATCAGAGGCTCTATGACGCTTTTGGCTGGGAGAGTCCGGTGTATATCCATCTGCCCCTGATCACGGACGAGAACCACAAAAAGCTGGCAAAGCGGAGCGAGAACGCCTCCTATATCTTTGAGGAAATGATCGAGCAAGGCTTTGTGGCGGAGGCGGTCGTGAATTATATCGCGCTGCTCGGGTGGAGTCCGGAGGAAAACAGGGAGATTTTTTCTTTACAGGAATTGATCGAGCAGTTTGATTATCGCCGGATCAGCAGATCGCCCGCTGTGTTTGACAGTGTGAAGCTGCGCTGGATGAACGGCGAATATTTGAAAGCGATGGACTTCGATGTATTTTACGAGATGGCGGAGCCTTGGCTGCGGGAGGCGCTTAAGAAGGATCTGGATCTGAAAAAGATCGCGGCGATGGTGAAGACGCGCATCGAGGTGTTCTCCGATATCGCGGGGCAGGTGGATTTCTTTGAGGAACTGCCCGAGTACGATGTGGAGATGTACGCCCACAAGAAGATGAAAACGACGAAAGAGACCTCTCTGGAAGTGTTGCGGGAGGTGCTGCCGATTTTGGAGGCACAGGACGATTACAGTAATGACGGACTGTACGCGTCTCTGCTCAAATATGTGGAACAAAAAGGCTGTAAGAACGGTTTTGTGATGTGGCCCATCCGCACCGCGGTGTCCGGCAAACAGATGACGCCGGCGGGAGCCACGGAGATCATGGAAGTATTGGGCAAAGAGGAGTCCTTGAAGAGAATTAAGAAGGGGATCGAAAAGCTGCAAAATGCTTGAGAATAGTCCCTTAAATGACGCGCAGAGAAAGGCGGTCACACATGGAGAAGGGCATCTGCTGGTATTGGCAGGGCCCGGCTCCGGCAAGACGCACGTCATCACCAGACGAATCTTCTTTCTCATACAGGAGCGCGGTGTGCGGCCGGAGGATATTCTGGTGGTGACTTTCACGCGGGACGCGGCGCTCTCCATGCAGAATCGTTTCACACAGCAGTCAGAGAATCAAATCTACCCCGTCAATTTTGGAACATTTCATTCGATATTTTATCACATCTTACAAGAATCCCAATATCTACACGGATATAAAATGATAGCGGAGAACGGCAAACGGGAGCTGATGCTGTCGGTTTTGAGAGAACTTTGTGCCGGTAAAGAAAACGAGGGAGGGTGTCCGCCCACGGCGGAGGATGCGTCCGCGTTTCTCGCGGCGTATAGTTTTGCGCAAAATACCGGAGATCCAAAACTGGCGGAAGCCAAACTTCCCGCTAAATGGCGTGTCTTTTATCGACAGGCCGCGCAGAGATACGAGAGGGCCAAGCGCAGGGAGAAGCTGTTTGATTTTGACGATATGGTCTGCCTGTGCAAAACGCTTTTGGAGGAGGATGCGCGGGCAAGAGACTATTGGCAGAACCGCTTTTCCCACATTTTGATCGATGAATTTCAGGACATCAATCCGGTGCAGTATGAGGCGATGAAGCTGCTGGCGGGAAGGAAAAGCAGGCTGTTTGCGGTGGGGGACGACGATCAGGCAATCTATGGTTTCCGCGGTTCTTCGCCCGCCTGTCTGCGGCGGTTTGCGAAAGAGTTTGACGCCGGAGAGGTCTGTCTGCGCGTCAATTACAGAAGCAGTCAAAGGATTGTGGAGGCGTCCCTACAAGTGATCTCGGAAAATAAGGAACGATTTGCCAAGGCGCTTGTGGCGGCGAAGGAAGGAGAGTCTGTCCCTGTGCGGATTCGCCCCTTTGAGGGGCCAGAGGAGCAATATCGCTATCTGGCCGAGACTTTGGCAGGGTATCCGGGCGAAGAGCGGGAGCGTCTGGCGGTGCTGTTTCGCACCAACTCGGATATGCAGAGCTTTGCAATTTATCTTGGAAAATGTGGGATTCCCTTTTTTATGCGGGAGAAAGTGACAAGCCTCTATGAACATTTTATCGTGCAGGAGATCTTTGCCTATCTGCGGCTTGCCGCGGGGGAGGAAAGGGAGGAACTTCTCCTGCGGATCCTAAACAGGCCGCCGCGCTATTTAAACAGGGAGGCATTGGGGGAGGGAGAAGGTTCCCCCTTTCAAAAACTGGAGAACTATTATAGGGAGCGGGAAAATCTGCCTTATCGGAAGGAGCGTCTGCGGGCGGCGGAAAAATTGCGGCGCGACCTCTTACAGATGGGCAGGCTGCCGCTGTATCTGCGCGTGCAGTATCTATTGAAAAGCGTAGGCTATGAGGCGTATCTGTTTAAGCGTGCAGAAGGGAATCTCAAGAGACGACAAGAGTGGGAGGAGATCTGCGAGTGGGCAAAGAGAGAGGCAAAACAGTATCCGGATCTGAAAAGTTGGATGGAGGCGGCAAAGACTTACAGGGAAACGCTTTTGCAGATGCGCGGTGAAAATCTGCCGCGGACAGGCGGCGGAGAGAGGGGCGAGGGAAATGGGGACGACGCGGGCAGAGTGCAGCTTTTGACCGTTCACGCGTCCAAGGGACTAGAGTACGATCGGGTGTGGATACCAAACTGTAATGAAGGCGTATATCCCCACGGCAGGGAGTGCGACAGCGCAACCTGCGAGGAGGAGAGGAGAGTGTTTTATGTGGCGATGACCAGGGCGAAAAAGAGCCTGGAGCTTTTGGCCCTGACCGGAACCAGGAATCACCCCAGGCTTTTCTCCCGATTCTTAAACCCGCTATTGGCCGATCAAGCGTCGGGCAGCTCGTCGAACTCACAGTTATCCAAAAATTCGTCAAACGCGTCCGCGACGCGCTCGTACTCGTCGTCATCGTCAATATAGTCAAGCTGCGGCTCCTCATTCGGATCGTCCGGATTTTCACTGTAGCGATAGAACCAGACTTCTCCTTCCGCGTCGGGTTGGCCATCCTGCTGCGGGAGCAGGGCGATATAATCTTTTTCTTCCACGGTCAGAATCGTGACGATGGCGCAGTTGACGACTGTGCCGTCGTCCAGCTCCAACTCCACGGTCATGTCCTCGTCCATGTAATCTTCGTTTTCAGCCATAAAAAAGGTCTCCTTTTGAATTATATTTTGTTTTTAGTATAACTTCTTGTGATTTTTTTAGCAATAGGGTATAATAAAATTGATCATTATATTTTTAATGAGCGGATACGCTGGTTGTGTTAGTGAGACGGAGGTTGTGATGACAGAACGTAGATTACAGATTATGCCATATCCTCTTGGCGCGCACTGTGAGGCAGGTCGCATCCGATTTGCTTTTGTATCAAAGCAGGAAAACTGTGGTATTGTGATTTTTGATAGAAATTCCGGCAGGAAATTAAAGCGCATCCCCTTTAACTCCAAGGAGAGGATAGGCAATGTGTACTGCAAATATCTGGAGGGGATGGATCCTTCCCAGATCGCCTATCAGTTCTATGAGGGAGATCGCATCGTGCCGGACAAACGAGCGCGGATGTTCGTGGGCAGGCATGTCTACGGCAGGGAGCGCGACGATAAAGATTTAAAGGCGGGATTTTTAAGCCATGATTTTGAGTGGGAGGGGGATCGCAGGCCGCGTATCCCCTATGAGGACTGCGTCTGTTACTGTATGCATGTGCGGGGGTTTACCAAACATATCTCCTCCGGCGTGGCGCACAGAGGGACGTTCCTCGGCATGATCGAAAAGCTGCCGTATCTGAAGGAATGTGGCGTGACCACAGTGGAGCTGCAGCCGGCCTATGAGTTTATGGAGATTCCCACCAGGGAGGAGCGGATGCGGGGGATGGCTCACGGGGAAATCTCTCAGGAGGAGCTTGACAGAATCGCCCCCAAACGGCTGAATTACTGGGGTTACAGGGAAGGTTACTACTATGTGCCGAAGGCCGCGTACGCGGCGGGAGCGGATGCCGCCATAGAATTTAAGGAGATGGTGAAGGCATTTCACGCAAACGGCATGGAAGTGGTGATGCAGTTTTATTTTCCCAGTGAGATGAAAGAGAGTGAGATACCGGAGATTTTACAATTCTGGGTGTTGGAGTACCATGTGGACGGTTTTCATCTGATGGGCGAGCACATCCCCACCACGCTGATCGCAAAGGACGATGTGTTGGCGGACACAAAATTGTGGTATTATTCTTTTGACACGGGGGCGATCTACGAGCGAAACGAGTATCCGTCGTACTGCAATCTGGCCGAGTATCGGGACGATCATATGTATGTGATGCGCAGATTTTTGAAAGGTGACGAGGACATGTTGCAGAAGGTTCTCCATCAAATGCGCTATCATCCCCAAAAGGAGGCGGTCATCCACTATCTGTCCAACTATTACGGTCTGACGATGATGGATATGGTATCCTACGACCGCAAACATAACGAGGCGAACGGCGAGGACAACAGAGACGGCAATTCCTTCAATTACACCTGGAACTGCGGAGAGGAGGGCGTAAGCCGCAAGAAGAAGATCAGGGAGCTCAGAAAAAAGCAGATCAAGAACGCCATGACTCTACTTTTGATGGGACAGGCGACGCCGCTCATCTTTATGGGGGATGAATTTGGCAATTCGCAGCGGGGCAACAACAATCCCTACTGTCAGGACAATGCGGTAGCATGGCTGGATTGGCGGGATTTGGAGCGCAACAGGGATCTCTTTGAGTTTTGGAAGACATTGACGGAGCTTCGCAGGCGGCATCCCATCCTGCGGCGGAGCGAGGAATTTCGGCTGATGGACTATCGCTCTTTTGGATATCCCGATCTGTCCTATCACGGGCCAAACGCCTGGAGGCCGCAGATGGAGAACTACAACCGTCATGTGGGAGTCATGTACTGCGGGAAATATGCGAAAAAGAGCGACGGGCAGGAGGACGATTTCTTTTATCTTGCCGTCAATATGCACTGGGAGCCGCAATGGCTGGGACTGCCCAAGCTTCCCAAGGGAATGAAGTGGAAGCAGGTGTTCTGCACCGAGGGCGGAAGCGACTGTAGCGTGGGAGATCAGATCGAGGGCGAGGCGGACGAGGCGCTCAAAGAGGAGACCGTGCGCAGAGTGCCGGAGCGCACCATCAGATTGTTTAAAAGCGTATCCGTGGAGGCTGAAGTCACAGAGGGCAGGAGACGGGCCGGGCGCAGGAAAGGGAAATCATAGTTCTGGTTTGATATCATGGGAAAAGCATGGAAGCATTTTAAGACAATTACATATCACAAATATCTGGTGGCGAAGGGTTGCTTTCGGGTGGGACTGTACAGACAGGGACTACTGCACGATCTGTCCAAGTATGGTCCCGCTGAGTTTTTGACCGGAGTCCGTTATTTTCAGGGAGACAGAAGCCCCAACAATGCGGAGAGAGAAGAGAAGGGTTATTCCGGCGCGTGGCTCCATCACAAGGGGCGCAACAAGCATCATTATGAGTATTGGATCGATTACAGCGCCCACGGCATCCCCGGCGGGATGGCACCGGTGCCCATGCCGGATCGATACATTGCGGAGATGATCATGGATCGCATCGCGGCGAGCAAGGTCTACAGGGGGAAGGCGTACAAGGACTCGGATCCGCTTGACTATTATTATACCGGCACGGACCGCGCCCCGCTCCACGAGGACACAAGGGAGAAGCTTCTAAAGATGCTGACGATGCTGGCGGAGAAAGGGGAGGCGGAGACATTCCGCTGTATCCGGGAAGAACTGGTGAAGAAAAGGAGATAGGACTTGCAACTGCCTGCGGCAGTCGGAATATGATACAGTAAATGATAAAATGAGGACACATAGCGATGAGTGGTTGGATTTTATTGTTACTGTTATTTTGCGGCGGCTTCGGGAATGACAATGGCTGTGGAAATAACAATGGCTGTCAGGGCGGCAGGAGTGGACGCGACGGCAGAAACGGCCGCGGCCGCGACAGAAGTGACTGTGGCTGCGGCAGAGATGGAGGACGTGACAGAGAAGATTCCTGCGGCTGCGGCAGAGACGGACAGCCGAGAGGCGGCAACGCGATCCCCGCGGCATGGTCTGACTGTGGATGCGATGACGAACCCAGACCTTTTTCCGGCAGACCGGATTTTCCCAGCGTGGGAGACAGTGAGAATTGTGGATGCGATCATAACGATTGAGCGGGAGGGCGCGGTATCCGGCAGGGTATCGCGCTCTCGTAAGCTTTTGCAAGTCAGAAAAAAGTATTTCAAATACCTTTTGTTTGTGCTATATTTATAGATAAGAACTTAAGGAGGGATGCGATATGGCAAAAGTGAAATATGTGGCATATGTCTCCAGCTACACCCAGGGGGACAGCCATGGCATCAAAGTATACGACGTGGATACTGCGAAGGGACGTTTTACAGAGAAGGCAAAGGTGGAGATCTCCAATTCTTCCTACCTGACCATATCTCACAATGGGAAATATCTGTACTCCATCACCGACTTCGGCGTGGAATCGTACAGGATTGAGAAGGATGGCAGTCTGGATCTGCTCAATTATGCGCCGATCAACGGCATGAGAGGCTGTTATCTCTCCACAGATTTTACGGATCAATATCTGTTTGTGGCGGGTTATCACGACGGCAAGCTGACCGTGCTGCGGCTGGGCAAGGACGGCTCCGTGGGCGAGATCTCGGATGAGATTTTCCACAAAGGACTGGGCAGCGTGGCGGAGCGGAATTTCAGGCCGCATATCAACTGTGCGCGCATGACCCATGACAATAAGTATCTGCTGGTGGCGGATCAGGGGATGGATCATGTCAACGTGTATCATTTGGATCTTGAGACCGGAAAAGTAGCGTTGGCGGATGTGATCCGAAGCGATATGGAGTCCGCTCCCAGACATATCAAGTTTTCCGGAGACGGGAGATTCGTGTATATCGTACATGAGTTGAAATGTTACATAGATGTGTATACCTATGAGGATCGCGACGGGATCCCTTATTTTGAGAAGATTCAGAAGGTGCAGGCGGTCAAGCTTGAGAAGGGGGTAAACAATGCGGCCAGCACGCTCAGTTTTTCCAAGGATTACAATTATCTCCTCAGTTCCATCTCCGGAGACAATTCCGTAGTGATCTACAATGTGGACAAAAAGAGCGGTATGCTGACAGAAAATCTGCGTTTGCCCGTCAGCGGGGACTATCCCAAGGATGCCGATCTGTTCCCCAACAATAAATTCCTGGTGTCCTTAAACCATGAGTCCAATACTATGACGTTCTTTAAGGTGGACTTGGAAGCGGGGACGTTAGTGATGAACGGGCCGGAGATCAAGGTCAACCAGCCCAACTGTATCTTGTTCCATAAGCTGGAAGGGTAGGAGGCTTTAGTCCTCCTCCCTTTTTTGATAGAAGCGCTCCAGATAATCCATTCTGGCGGACAGATTGAGCATCATGGCGTCCAGGACTGTGAGCGCCGTCATGCACTCCAACACGACCACGGCCCGAGGGACGATGATGGGATCGTGGCGGCCTTTGATCTGCACCGTGAGTTCTTCTTTGCTCTTGTTGATCGTCTGTTGCGGGCGGAAGATGGAGGGCGTGGGTTTCACATGGGCGCGGATCAAAATCGTGTCTCCGTCGCTGATGCCGCCCAAGATGCCGCCGGCATGGTTGGTCGCCTTGGCCGGTCTGCCGTTTTGGATGCAAAAGGCGTCGTTGTTTTCGCTGCCGCACCTGCCGGACACGGCAGTCCCGTCGCCGATCTCCACGGCTTTGACCGCGCCGATGGACATGACGGCCTTGGCCAGATTGGCGTCGAGCTTCTCAAAGACAGGGTCTCCGATGCCGGCGGGAACGCCGGTTACGACACATTCCATACAGCCTCCCACAGAGTCCGATTGTTCCCTTGCCTGCGACAGATAGGCGAGGGCTTTTTGGTCTGCCTCGCGGTCCGGCATGGCAGTCTGGGTGGACAGGATCGCCTCCCTGTCAAAATGGGACAGATCCGCCTCCACAGGGCCGATGCTTTTCGTGTAGGCCCATACGGTGACGCCCAGCGTGTGTAAGACCTTGCAGGCGATCGCGCCCGCCGCCACGCGGCCCACGGTCTCGCGGCCCGAGGAACGCCCGCCGCCCCTGTAGTCGCGGAAACCGTATTTGGCGTCGAAGGAATAGTCGGCGTGCCCCGGGCGATAGTAAGAGGCGATCTCACTGTAATCGCGGGAGATTTGGGATGTGTTGCGCACCATGAGCGAGATGGGTGTGCCGGTGGTTCGGCCTTCGAATACGCCGGACAAAATCTCTACCAGGTCATCCTCTTTTCTGGGGGTGGAGATGCCGCTCGCGCCCGGTTTGCGGCGGTCAAGGTAGCGCTGGATATCCTCCTCGCACAGGGAAAGGCCCGCGGGGCAGCCGTCCACCACCACGCCCAGCGCCTTGCCGTGAGATTCTCCCCAGGTGGTTATTTGAAAGATAGTTCCGTAAGTCGAACCTGCCATATCATACCTCGTTTCCGCACCCTTAAAAAGGGCGCAATTTACTTGCGTGAGATCCCGACTGCAGAACGCCGCCCAATTTCCTGGCGGTTTGACACCAGGTAAAATGCAGCGCTCTGTAGTACAGTATATCGAATGAAAGACAAAATCGCAACTTTTTTAAATAAAAATAGTGCACATGGGAAAAAAGTATGATATGATTAGCATAATAATATGCATGTGCAGCAATATGTAATATATATGGGAAATAGAATGTATATTGCATATATAAGGTCGGATCAAATTGTCCGGCCGCGCAAAAGGATTGAGCGACGAATGAAAAATAATCGGATCGAGCGCATGAGAACGTGGCTTGCGCAAATTGATAAAAAGAGCATATTATTTCGGATCCTGACCCTTCCTGTGAGGGCAGTCTGCAGAGTGATTCTCTGGGCGTTTGCGTATCTGGGCGCCAATGGGAAGCGTTTTGCCATGGTCGCAATGACGTTTTTTCTCTTTGCCGTGTACAGCAGTTTTTCCTTCCCCATTTTTACTTCGGCGGAGCGCAGAGAGCAGAGGGGCGTCACGGTCGGCGCGTCTGACGATATGATCTCTCTGGCCGATGAGTCGGAGCCGGGCATGATGGAGGCTGTTCTGTCGGAGGGCGGGGAGAAGGAATCGGAATACGCAGAGGTATCCGGCCACGGTTATGAGGATGCGGAGGTCTATAATGCGGAGGAGATTTTACAGTCTGCGAATGTCAGCGGGGAGAACCGCGTGGAGACGGTCGCGGATAACTCTCCGGGGGAGGAGTACACTTTTTCCAGGGACGATTGGCGTCTGGTGCTGATCAACAAGCAGCACTCCATACCGGAGGATTATGAGTTTCAGTTGGGCAGGATCACAGGTTATCTCCAGTGCGACGAACGCATTGTGGACGATCTGCTTGCCATGCTTCAGGCGGCCAAGGAGGATGGCATCAATTTGCAAGTGCGTTCCCCTTATCGTACCAGTGAGCACCAGGAGGAGAATTTCAACAATCGAGTCAATTATTATATGAGACGAGGTTATTCCTTTGTGAATGCCTATCAGATGACCAGCAGAGTGATCACCCTTCCGGGCAACAGTGAACATGAGGTGGGGCTTGCACTTGATATTTTGTGTGATGCTTACACGAAGATGGATGCGGGATTTGAGAATACGGATGCCGGAAAGTGGCTTGCCGCCAACTGCAGCCAGTATGGATTTATCCTGCGCTATCCCAAGGATAAGGAATATTACACAGGTATTTCCTATGAACCATGGCATTTCCGCTATGTGGGTGTGGAGGCCGCCACGGTGATCATGGAGAGGGGTATCACACTGGAAGAGTTTTGGGAGGAGCTTTGGGAGGAGCTTTGAGTTTGGAGGCAAAATATCGCATTTTAAAGAGAGAGGGAAACGCCAAGAGAGGCGAGTTCCACACGGTACACGGCGTCATCCAGACGCCTGTATTTATGAATGTGGGTACGGTGGCGGCCATCAAGGGAGCTGTTTCCACAGAGGACTTGGAGGAGATCGGAACCCAGGTGGAATTGTCCAACACATATCATCTGCATGTGCGGCCCGGGGATCAGGTGATCAAGCGTCTGGGCGGACTGCATCAGTTTATGTCCTGGAAGAAACCCATCCTCACGGATTCTGGCGGATTCCAGGTGTTTTCCCTGGCGGGACTGCGCAGGATCAAGGAGGAGGGCGTCACGTTTCATTCCCACATAGACGGCCGCAAGATCTTCATGGGGCCCGAGGAGAGTATGCAGATCCAGTCCAATTTGGGTTCGACGATCGCCATGGCTTTCGACGAGTGCGCCCCCAGCAAGGCGGAGCGAAGTTATGTGCAGGCGTCTGTGGAGCGCACGACCAGATGGCTGGAGCGCTGCAAGAGAGAGATGGGGAGACTAAACGGATTGGAGGATACCATCAATCCGCATCAGATGCTCTTTGGGATCAACCAAGGGGCAGTTTACGACGATATCCGCATCGAGCACGCGAAGCGGATCTCCGAACTTGATCTGGACGGCTATGCGGTGGGAGGCCTGGCCGTGGGAGAGACGCATGAGGAGATGTATCATGTTTTGGATGTGGTGATCCCGCATCTGCCGCTTGAAAAACCCACATACCTGATGGGTGTGGGCACACCGGCCAATATTTTGGAGGGCGTGGAGCGGGGCGTGGATTTCTTTGACTGTGTGTACCCCTCCCGAAACGGCAGACATGGGCATCTTTACACCAATCATGGCAAGATCAATTTGTTCAACGCCCAATATGAGTTGGATGACGCTCCCATAGAGGAGGGTTGCGGCTGTCCGGCGTGCAGGCGGTATTCCCGAGCTTATATCAGACATCTTTTGAAGGCGAAGGAGATGCTGGGACTGCGGCTGTGCGTGCTGCATAACCTGTATTTTTACAACACGATGATGGCGGAGATCAGGAACGCTTTGGACGAGGGATGTTTTGCCGCCTACAAGAGGCAGAAACTGGCGGGAATGACGGCGGTGCAATGAAAACTTTTCTTTCCTGTAAAAAAGGACTTGTCGAAACGGTCATTTTTAGGTATCATATAGTTATTATGCAAATCAGGGAGCGGAAGTCTTTTATCCGCCGGTTTTCGTGCGCGGGCACAGAATGGAGGAACAATGGGAATTTTATTAACTGAGGCAGATCCCGCTACAGCGGGGCAGGCGACAGGCAGTCTTTTGGGAATGATATTGATATATGCGGTGATCTTCGGCGCGATGTATTTCTTCTTTTTACGGCCGCAGAGAAAGGAACAGAAAAAGCTCGCCGCTATGCAGTCGTCCGTGGAAGAGGGCGATTATGTTCTGACCACGTCCGGTTTCTACGGCGAGGTGATCAGCGTGGAGGAGGACAACATGGTGATCGTGGAGTTTGGAAGCAATCGAAACTGCCGCATCCCCATGGAGAAATCCGCTATCAGTCGCGTGGAGAAGCCAGGGTCGGCGGTAGCGAAGGAGAATTGAATAAGGTGAAGGGAACAGTGTTCGGGAGGATGCTGTTCTTTTTTTGCGGATTAGGGACGGAGCAAAGGTTACAGAGAAGGCTTTCTGTGACGGCCAGATAGGCGTTCCGATGAGCCACATCTGACTCACGCCACAGAAAGCCTTCCCTGTAATCTATGCTCCTGTATCCCACAATTCCAAAAAGTATATAATTGTGCAGAGGGAATACTTGTAGAAACTGTGAGATACTTAGCTCCAGTGGGGTAATTGTTCCCATGAGGAACCGTTGAAACACGTCGGTACTAATAGTAAACGTTGTTGACTATAGCTGACGTACTTTGTCAGCTTATGTACCGCTACGTGTTTCATCGAGCGCAATTTATTGCGCTTACGCAAGCGTGTCCGAATGGGAATGATTACCCCGCTGGAGCGTAACTTTCCGCAACTTCAAAGGCTGAACTGTTACAAAATATGAACCACAATGAACATTACCAGTTGAAATTTCATGGTCCATAAGTTATCATAGAAATTGTGGTTACAAATAAACATATAAGGATGTGAAAAAATGGAATTAAATATTACATGTATTCCCGGGGACGGCATTGGCCCCGAGATTGTGGTGGAAGCCAGGAAAGTGTTGGAAAAGGTGGCTTTCGTCTATGGGCACAAGATGCATTTTACGGATATTCTCATGGGCGGAGCCTCCATCGATGTGCACGGCGTGCCCCTGACGGCCGAGGCGGTGGAAACGGCCAAGGCCGCGGATGCCGTACTGATGGGTTCCATCGGCGGCGACACGACCACTTCCCCCTGGTACAAGCTGCCCCCCGACAAGCGTCCCGAGGCGGGACTGTTAAAGATCCGAAAAGAGTTGAATCTGTTTGCCAATCTGCGTCCAGCGGTGCTCTATGATGAGCTGGCGGCCGCATGTCCCTTGAAAAAAGAGATCAGCGACGCCGGATTTGACATTATGATTATGCGCGAATTGACGGGCGGGTTGTATTTTGGGGAGCGTTTTACGAAGGAGGTAGACGGGGTGCGAACCGCCGTGGACACCTTGGTCTACAGTGAGAACGAGATCCGCCGCATCGCCGTCAAGGGTTTTGACATCGCCCGCAAGCGCCGCAAGAAGGTGACCAGCGTGGACAAGGCAAATGTGCTTGACTCATCCAGGCTTTGGAGAAAGGTAGTGGAGGAAGTGGCTGTAGATTACCCTGACGTGGCCTTGGAGCATATGTTGGTGGACAACTGCGCCATGCAGTTAGTCAAGGATCCCGCGCAGTTTGACGTAATCCTGACCGAGAATATGTTCGGGGACATTCTCTCCGACGAGGCCAGCATGGTGACGGGTTCCATCGGTATGCTCGCAAGCGCCAGCTTAAACGACAGCAAATTCGGACTGTATGAACCCAGCCATGGTTCCGCGCCGGATATCGCGGGCAAAGGGATTGCCAATCCCATCGCCACTATTTTGAGCGCCGCCATGATGCTTCGTTACAGTTTTGATTTGGACAGAGAAGCGGATGCCGTGGAGCAGGCGGTGAAGCAGGTGTTGAAGGAAGGTTATCGTACGGTGGACATTATGTCCGAAGGCTGCACACAGGTGGGATGTAAGCAGATGGGAGATCTGTTGACAGAGAGGATTCGATAGAAGAGAGGGAAAGAAAATGAGAAGTGATTCGGTAAAGACGGGCGCCGCGCAGGCGCCTCATAGAAGTTTGTTTAACGCGCTGGGTTACACGGAGGAGGAGAGGAAACGGCCGTTAATCGGCGTTGTCTGTTCCTACAATGAGATCGTGCCCGGGCACATGAATCTGGATAAGATCGCGGAGGCGGTGAAGCTGGGTGTGGCCATGGCGGGCGGCACCCCCGTGATGTTTCCGGCGATCGCAGTCTGTGATGGCATTGCCATGGGACATGTGGGCATGAAATATTCTCTGGTCACCCGCGATCTGATCGCGGACAGCACAGAGTGCATGGCCTTGGCGCACGGTTTTGACGGGTTGGTCTGCATCCCCAACTGTGACAAGAATGTGCCCGGACTGTTGATGGCGGCGGCGAGAGTCAATATCCCTACTATTTTTGTCTCCGGCGGCCCCATGTTGGCGGGACGGGTTCACGGGCAGAAGAGAAGCCTTTCCTCCATGTTTGAGGCGGTGGGAAGCGTCGCCGCAGGGACGATGACCATGGAGGAACTGCAGGAGTTTGAGGAGAAGGTGTGTCCCACCTGCGGCTCCTGCTCCGGCATGTACACCGCCAATTCCATGAACTGTCTGACGGAGGCCATCGGTATGGGACTCAAAGGCAACGGCACGATCCCTGCCGTCTATTCTGAGCGCATCCGCCTGGCGAAGCACGCGGGTATGAAGATCATGGAGCTGGTGGAAAAGGATATCAAACCCCGCGACATTATGACGCCGGAGGCATTCGTCAATGCGCTTGTGGTGGATATGGCGCTCGGCTGTTCCACCAATTCCATGCTGCATCTTCCGGCGATCGCAAAAGAGGCCGGTGTAGATCTCAACCTTGACATGGCCAATGAGCTTTCTGCAAAGACGCCGAATCTGTGTCATCTTGCGCCTGCAGGGCCCACCTATATAGAGGATCTGAACGAGGCGGGCGGCGTGTATGCCGTGATGAATGAACTGTCCAAAAAGAATCTGCTGAACTTAGACTGTATGACTGTCTCTGGGCAGACCATCGGAGAAAATATTAAAAATTGTGTCAACAAAGATCCCCAGGTCATCCGTCCTGTGGAGAATCCTTATTCCGAGACCGGCGGCATCGCCATCCTGCGCGGCAATCTGGCGCCGGACAGCGGCGTGGTAAAGCGTTCCGCGGTGGCTCCCGAGATGTTGGTGCACGAGGGGCCTGCGAGAGTGTTTGACTGCGAGGAGGACGCCATCGCCGCCATCAAGGGCGGAAGCATTGTGGCGGGAGATGTGGTGGTCATCCGCTACGAGGGGCCCAAAGGCGGCCCCGGCATGAGAGAAATGTTAAATCCCACCTCCGCCATCGCAGGCATGGGATTGGGTTCCAGCGTGGCGCTGATCACGGACGGACGTTTTTCCGGCGCGTCCAGAGGCGCATCCATCGGGCACGTATCGCCCGAGGCGGCTGTGGGCGGGCCTATCGCGCTGGTGGAAGAAGGGGATATCATCAGCATCAATATTCCTGAGAACAGGCTGGATGTGAGAATCTCCGAGGAGGAAATGGCAAACAGGGCAAAGAAATGGCAGCCCAGAGAACCCAAGGTGACGACCGGATATCTCTCCAGATATGAAAAGATGGTCACCAGCGGCAATAGAGGCGCAGTATTGGAGATCAAAGAAGGGTGATAGGGAGGATAGGAAGATGCAGTTGAACGGTTCTGAAATTGTTGTGGAATGTTTAAAAGAGCAGGGCGTGGACACTGTGTTCGGCTATCCCGGAGGCGCGATTTTAAATATTTATGACGCTCTGTATCAACACAGCGAGGAGATCAGGCATATTTTGACCTCCCACGAACAGGGGGCGGCTCACGCGGCGGACGGATATGCCAGAGCCACCGGAAAAGTGGGAGTCTGTCTGGCGACCAGCGGCCCGGGCGCCACCAATCTGGTGACGGGGATCGCCACCGCTTACATGGATTCCGTGCCCATGGTGGCGATCACCGCCAATGTGACCCTTCCCATGCTGGGCAAGGACAGTTTTCAGGAGGTGGATATCGCCGGTGTGACCATGCCCATCACCAAACATGGTTATATTGTCAAAAACGTGGAGCAGTTGGCGGACACGCTGCGCAAGGCTTTTCATATCGCGAAAAGCGGTCGGCCCGGCCCTGTTCTGGTGGATATCACCAAGGATGTGACGGCGGCTGTCTGTGAGTTTACGCCCGTAAAACCGGAGGCGGAGGTTCCCGTGACAAGGTACACGGAAGCGGAAATGTTAAATATTCTCTCCTATATTCAGGAGGCCAAAAAACCTTATATCTATCTGGGCGGCGGCGCGATCCTTTCCGGCGCGTTTCAGGAAGTCGAGCAGTTTGCGGAGCTGATCGATGCGCCGGTCTGCGATACTTTGATGGGAAAGGGCGCTTTTGACGGAAAGAGCAGCCGCTACACCGGTATGATCGGTATGCACGGCACTAAGGCCTCCAATCTCGGCGTCAGCCAGTGCGACCTACTGATCGCGCTGGGGGCGAGATTTTCCGACCGCGTGATCGGCAATCCCAAGAAATTTGCGGAGCATGCCAAGGTGATTCAGTTTGACGTGGACGCCGCGGAGATCAACAAAAACATTCGTGTGGACGCTTCTTTGGTGGGTGATTTAAAGAGCATCCTCTCAGACTTAAACGCCAGACTGACAAAGCAGGAGCATGGCGAGTGGATGGAGACCATACAGGGATTAAAGGAGAAATATCCTCTGAAATACGATGATTCCGCCTTGTCCTGTCCCTATGTGATACAGGAGCTTGACCGCATCACAAGAGGAGACGCGATCATCACCACCGATGTGGGACAGCATCAGATGTGGGCGGCGCAGTACTACAAGTACACCAGACCCCGCACATTCCTGTCCTCGGGCGGCCTCGGCACCATGGGTTATGGCCTGGGCGCGTGTATCGGCGCGCAGGTGGGGCAGCCGGACAAACTGTGTGTCAATATCGCGGGGGACGGATGTTTCCGCATGAATATGAATGAGCTTGCCACGGCGAGCCGTTACAATATTCCGATTATTCAGATCGTCATCAACAATCATGTGTTGGGCATGGTGCGCCAGTGGCAGACGCTTTTCTACGGCAAGCGTTACTCGCAGACCGTGTTGAACGACAAGGTGGATTTCTGCAAAGTGGCGGAGGCGTTGGGATGCGCGGCGATCCGCGTGACCGCGAAAGAGGAGGTTGCTCCCGCCATCGAGAAAGCCATCGAGATGAAGGCTCCCGTTTTGATCGAGTGCATCATACCGGAGGATGACAAGGTATTTCCCATGGTGCCCGCGGGCGCGCCGATCAGCGAGGTGTTTGACGGGGATGATCTGAAGTAAAGTTTTGCAAAAGGATTAAGCCATATGACCGAGAGACGAAAGGGCGCTGTGTTCAGAAAAATAATATTTGCCGTTCTGTTGTTGACTGTATTGGTGTTTGCAGGCTATTTTCTTCTGGCTTTTTATTATCGGTCAGGGTTTAGTCTGAACACCTGGATCAATGGGATCTATTGCACGGGCAAGACGGTGGAGGAGGTCAATGAGGAGCTTTTGTCACAGACAGAGGCTCCCGTTGTCATCATACAGCTTGATTCAGGCTGGGACAGCATCTATCCCAATGAGATCGACTTGGGGGAGATGGGGTATACTTGCGATTATCTCCCCGTCTTGGAAGCTTATATGGAACAGCAGAATCCGCTTTTGTGGGTGGACAATATCCTGTTTCACAGAGAGCATCGGATCGTACCGCAGATCACCTATGATGAGGACGCGCTCAGGGAGGCGTTTGAACAGACCTGTGTGCAGCATTACAGCGATAGGGTGTCAGGTATTTATACGATCGGCATTGACTGGAAGTCCGGCTGGTGGCATTTTGACGGGTTGACCCATCAGATCGATATGGACAGAGCCTTTGAGCTGCTTAAGGAGTCCGTTGCCGCCGGAATCTATGAGGTCAATATCGACGAGATGGATTGTTTTTATGACATCCCTTTTACGGAGGAACAGGAGCGGATCAGGGAGGTCTGGGAGCGGCTGGATGTGTTTCAAAACTGTGATATCGTGTACGATATGGGAGATGAAAATATCAAGATCACCCCCGAGCTTGCGGCGCATTTTCTCCTGTATGAACGCAGGGAGGACTTGTGGGAAGGCGGGATGGATTTTCCGGTATTGACTGAGGACGGGCAGTTTGTGCTCGACGAGGAGGCTGTGAGAGCGTATGTGGCGGATCTTGCGGAGACTTATGACACATATGGCAAGGACAGGGAATTTATGAGTACCAGAGGAGATCTGGTCACGGTTCCCGCGGGAGGCACTTACGGCACGCTCTTAGATCAGGAGGCGGAGGTGGCCTATCTGATGGAAAATCTTTTGACGGCGGAATGTCATGCGGGGGAGGAGGTTCTGCATATTCCTGCCTATGAGATGCAGGGCGTGGCCAGGGGCAGGAACGATATCGGCAGCACTTACATAGAAGTAGATATGACGCAGCAGAAAATGTATTATTATGAGGAGGGCGAGCTGGTGATCGAGACGGATATTGTCACGGGCAATACCGGCAGACGCATGGGGACGCCCCAGGGAGTCAATTTTGTCTACAACAAGCAGAGGAACCGCGTCCTGCGCGGCCCGGGTTACGCCTCGAGGGTGAGCTACTGGGTGCCGGTCAAAGGCAATATCGGAATCCACGACGCCAGTTGGCGGAGTGAGTTTGGCGGAGAACTCTATCAGACAGGCGGCTCCCACGGATGTATCAACACGCCTACGGACGTCATGGCGGAGCTTTACGAGAAGGTGGAGATCGGCACGCCGGTGGTCATGTTTTATTGATTGCACAAATACATTTTTGTATTTTTTGTCCGCCTGACGCATACAAAATTGGAATAATGAGCCAAAAAAGTTGACGAATAAGGCCGGAACGATTATGCTATATACATGTGTCAAAAAAGAGTTGAAAGCATATTTATTTGAGGAGGAGATGAAAAAATGGCCAGAATCTACAATTTTTCAGCGGGCCCTGCAGTATTGCCTGAGGAGGTGCTGAAGGAAGCCGCGGAGGAGATGCTTGATTACAGGGGAAGCGGGATGTCCGTGATGGAGATGAGCCACCGCTCCAAGGTCTATGACAATATCATCAAGGAGGCGGAGGCGGATCTGCGGGAGTTGATGAATATTCCCGACAATTATAAGGTGCTGTTTCTGCAGGGCGGAGCCAGCCAGCAGTTTGCCATGATTCCCATGAATCTGATGAAAAACAAGAAAGCCGCTTACATCGTGACCGGTCAGTGGGCGAAGAAGGCTTATCAGGAGGCGAAGATCTACGGCGACGCCGTGGAGGCAGCGTCCTCGGCGGATCAGACTTTTTCCTATATTCCTGACTGTTCCGATCTGGATATCCCGGAAGATGCGGACTATGTATATATCTGTGAGAATAACACGATCTATGGCACCAAGTTCCACACGTTGCCCAACACCAAGGGACATACTCTGGTAGCGGATGTGTCCAGCTGCTTTTTGTCGGAGCCGGTGGATGTGACCAAGTATGGTGTGATCTACGGCGGCGTACAGAAAAATGTGGGCCCCGCGGGAGTGGTCGTGGTGATCATCCGAGAGGATCTGATCACGGAGGATGTGCTTCCCGGAACGCCGACCATGCTGCGCTACAAGATTCACGCCGACAACGATTCTCTGTACAACACGCCCCCCGCATACGGGATCTATATCTGCGGCAAAGTGTTCAAATGGCTCAAGAAAAGGGGCGGACTTGCGGCTATGAAGGAGTACAATGAAAAGAAGGCGAAGATCCTTTACGATTTCTTAGACGAGAGCAAGCTGTTCAAGGGCACGGTGCGCAAGGAGGATCGCTCTTTGATGAATGTGCCTTTTGTGACGGGAGACGAAGCGCTGGACGCCGAGTTTGTAAAGGAAGCCAAGGCCGCAGGTTTTGAGAACTTAAAGGGTCACAGAACCGTGGGCGGCATGCGCGCCAGCATCTACAACGCAATGCCCATCGAGGGCGTGGAAAAGTTGGTGGAGTTTATGCGCAAATTCGAGGCGGAGCATTTAAAATAACCGGAGAAAGAGGAGAGAAGAAATGTATAAGATTAAATGTCTGAATCCCATTTCACAGGTAGGACTTGTCAATTTGACAGACCGTTACCAGATGACGGAGGACGCGGCCGAGGCGGAGGGAATCTTGGTTCGCAGCGCTTCCATGCATGAGATGGAATTGTCCGATAAGCTGTTGGCGGTGGCGAGAGCCGGAGCGGGCACGAACAATATTCCCCTTGACAGATGTGCGGAGAAAGGGATCGTGGTGTTCAACACGCCCGGAGCTAACGCAAACGGCGTGAAGGAGCTGGTGGTGGCCGGTATGCTTTTGGCGGCCAGAGATATCGTCGGCGGCATCGAGTGGGTGAAAGCCAACAAAGCGGATGAGAATATCGCCAAGACGGCGGAGAAGGAGAAAAAGAATTTTGCCGGCACGGAGCTTGCAGGCAAGAAGCTGGGTGTGATCGGTCTGGGCGCCATCGGCTGCAGAGTGGCCAATCTGGCGGTAAGCTTGGGGATGGAGGTTTACGGCTATGATCCGTATCTGTCTGTCAACGCCGCATGGAATATCAGCAGAGATGTCAAGCATGTGCTGGATGTGACGGATATTTACGCACAGTGCGACTATATCACCATCCATGTGCCTCTGCTCGATTCCACCAAAGAGAAGATCAATGCGGAGGCCATCTCCAAGATGAAGGACGGCGTGGTGATCTTAAACTTTGCCAGAGATCTGCTTGCGAACGAGAAAGATGTGCTGGAGGGGATCAAGAGCGGAAAAGTGGCGCGCTATGTGTCCGATTTCCCCAACCCTGTCACCGCGGGAGCGTCCGGCTGTATCGTGATCCCGCACTTGGGAGCGAGCACAGAGGAGTCCGAGGATAACTGTGCGGTCATGGCAGTGCAGGAGATGATGGACTATTTGGAGAACGGCAATATCCGCAACAGCGTCAACTATCCCGTCTGCGACATGGGCGTGTGCGTTGTGGCGGGCAGAGTGGCCGTGTTCCACAAAAATATCGCCAATATGATCAGCAAGTTCACAGCCGTTTTTGGCGAGCAGGGAATCAATATCAGCGATATGACCAACAAATCCCGCGGCGAGGTAGCGTATACCATGCTGGATGTGGAGTCGGCGCCCACCCAGGATATCATCGATGCTTTGGAGCGTATCGACGGGGTGTTCCGCGCGAGGATTGTGAAGGGATAGACAGAAAGTTCCGCGCCAGCGGGGTAATCATTCCCATTCGGACACGTTTTCACTCGATGAAACACGTAGCGGCACATAAGCTGACAAAGTACGTCAGCTAAGTGCCGACGTGTTTCAACGGTTCCTCATGGGAACAATTACCCCACTGGCGCTCAGTAACTGGCCATACCATTTGCTGAGGATACGGCGAGTGTTATTGTGCGGATGGTATGGTTAGGCTGTTACTTGCATATTGTCAAATTAATCTGAAATGCTTTGCAATTACATCACAGACCGCTTCTCTTGTATCAGTGCCATTATCTAATCTGAATCTTTGAAATGTAAAAGGTGGGGAACGGCAACGCACACCAGAAGCAGTCCTGCGGCGTATTCCGATAAAAAACGACAAGAGAAAAACCGCAAAGGCTCTGTGATAATTTATCTATATTTTTCAAAATCATTGTTCCTTTTTAGTACAAGTTCTAAATACAATATAGATTACAAAGATTACGAAGAATGTAATAATGCCTGCGATTGTTGACGACAACCCCATTACTGGAAACTTATCAAACTTTAACATGTAAGTTACAAAAGCATTAGGTAGATTTACAAAATATGCGACAGTCAGGTTGTTTCCAGAGAGCTTATACGCAATAGCAAATCCAACTCCCACGGCAAATAATAATGAAATATCTCCTAATGTACGAAAACCAGGATAGCCTATATGGTACAAGGAAAACATTAGCCCCGAAACAAGAATTGCGGGCAATGCTCCAAAATCTTTTTCAAATTTGCTTTGAATAAATCCACGAAACAAAAATTCTTCAAAAAATGTTGTCATAATTAACGGGATAACTCCAACAGGAAGCAATTCCCATGGAATTGTCCCACCATTCGCCACAATCGGAATAAGCTGTCCACCAACAGAAAAGACAACAAATACACTTAAAACCGCAATCTGTTTTTTGCCAACCGCTTTAACTCCAATAAAATTAAACAGATTTCCTTCTTTGCGCAGCAAGAACAGCGGAAGTACAAAGCTGGACACAATGCCATATAAGATATTATAAAACAGAAAGTAGTTTAGTGGATTAGGATATATGTTCGCAACTCCAACGCAAACAATCAAAATTATCTCTATGGTTGCGCATAAAAAGATAGTTTTCAACTTGTCCATTTTGCTTTAATCTTCTCCTTTGTCGCTCTTCCATTTTTGATTGAGGTGTGGTATAGTAATAGTACTTATAGAAACTACTGCATATATATAGTACTATAAATACAACAGACTGTCAAGGAGGAAACAGTATGTTATCAAAGCCTGCCACAATTCTTTTAGGTCTTATTTATGAAAAACCTCTAAACGCATATGAAATCATCAAACACCTAAACTATATGAATGTAAAATGGTGGTTTAATATCGCTGATTCAACAGTATATTCTACTTTGAAAACCCTTGAAAAAAAGGAATATATAACAGGCACAACCGAGAAAGTCGGTAATATGCCAGACCGTACCGTTTATAGCCTTTCAGACAAGGGAAAATGTGTGTTTCAAGATACACTTAGGAAATCAATTACGCAATTTAATTATGATACAAACATCTTTTCTATTGCCGCCTTCTTTCTGAACACATTTACACCTACTGAGCAACGGGAACTTTTACAGAAACGCCTTAGTGTTTTGCAAAAATATCGTGAAGGGATTGAAAAGCAAATCAATCCCTTATGGGAAAGCGAAGTTTCCGCCATACATTCAGCGAATGTAAAGCGAATGATTGATTTAGTTGATGCAGAAATAGCAGGAACAAATCGTATTCTCAAAAATTGTAATGAAGTTTTATAGTTAGAATGAAAGAGCCGATGAGTTGTGAGTGTTTCCTCAATTTCATCGGCTTTTAACTATATTTTACTATCTGCCGCCCATTTCCTCAAATAATGATTTTGCTATTGCCTGTTACCTTCCAAAGTCCATATTTGCGGCGCGGACTAGCGGTATAAAAGCGGAGAGCCGTCACCGTTGTTGAGATCTTGCAGGCTCTCCCTCAACTTCTGGTCAGAGAGGCAGGAGGCTTCGCTCTGAAGATCCATATAGAGGATAAATACATCTTCAAGACTCATATTTTTTTCGGCGGCGATCTCCTCCATGATGGGACGCAGATTCGTGAGCTGCACAGACACAGGAACCTTCTGCGGATCGATGTCGCCCATCACCTCCTCGGCGAAGTCGTTGATGCGTTTTAAAAGAGCTTTATTTTCGGCTGTCATATAGATAAACCTTCCTTTCCCACGTTTTCCTTCATAATGATTTGGTTGCCGGAAAGTTACGCTCCGGTAGGGTAATCATTCCCATTCGGACACGCTTGCGTAAGCGCAATAAATTGCGCTCGATGAAACACGTAGCGGTACATAAGATGCCAAAGTACGGCATCTAAGTACCGACGTGTTTCAACGGTTCCTCATGGGAACAATTACCCCACTGGAGCTAAATAACCGGCAATATCATGTGGTCTTGCCGATTGCTGTGATCCGAATTGTGCGGATGATATCTTCCAAAGCAGACGCTAGCGATGCCATTACTACGAGCGAGGTGCAGCGAAAGCGAGTCTGCGTTGGAATATACCATCCACACAATGACCCTCGCTGCGAATTCAACTAAAAAAGCGTACCTCTCTCACTGAATCGTCACTTTCCTCAATATATTTTAGCACTAGATGCTTGTTATGTATAGTTTTATCTGATAAAATATTTATGAACACGTAACAGTTCTGTTAAAAAATCTCGCAGAAAGGAAATCATATTATGGCACAGATCAGACCGTTTCGCGCCTATCGCCCGCAGAGTGGGTTTGAGAGTAAGATCGCGGCGCTGCCCTACGATGTTTACAGCAGAGAAGAGGCTTTGGAGGTGGTGCGGGCCAATCCGGATTCGTTCCTGGCGATAGATCGGGCGGAGACGCAGTTCGGAAAAGAGGTTGACACCTACGCTCCCGAAGTGTACGAGAAAGCCCGCGCCATGCTGATGGAGCAGATCGCGGAGGGACGTTTTATTCGAGAGAAAAAGCCTTGCTTTTACCTTTATGAGCAGACGATGGACGGCAGGAGCCAGACAGGGATCGTGGCCTGTGCTTCGATAGACGATTATTTGAATAATGCGATCAAAAAGCATGAGAATACCAGGGAGGACAAGGAATTGGACCGCATCCGCCACGTGGATGTGTGCAATATGCAGACGGGGCCGATCTTCCTTGCGTATCGCGCAAACGATACGCTGCGCAGGGTGACGTGCGAGACCAGAGATACGGATCCTGTGTATGACTTTCTCTCTGAGGACGGCATCGGGCATCGGGTGTGGGTCATCTCCAATCAGGAGAAGATTGCCGCCATAGAGGAGGCTTTTGCCGGTATTCCCGCTATCTATATTGCGGACGGGCATCACCGCTGCGCCTCCGCGGTGAAGGTGGGTTTAAAGAGACGAGAGGAGCATCCCGACTATGACGGGAGCGAAGAGTACAATTACTTTTTGTCGGTGCTGTTTCCCGACGAGGAACTTCATATTTTGGATTACAACCGTGTGGTGAAGGACTTAAACGGTCTGACGGAAGAGGAATTTCTACAGAAAACGGAAGAACATTTCCATGTGGAGCTGTTGGGAGAGCGGCCCTATGCCCCCCGGGAAAAGGGACTTTTTGGTATGTACTTGGGAGGAAAATGGTATTCTCTGTACGCGAAGGAGGAGATCCGCAGCGAGGATGCGGTGGATGGGTTGGATGTGTCCATTTTGCAGAAGTATCTGCTTTCGCCCCTCTTGGGGATCGGCGATCCCAAGACGGACAAACGGATCGACTTTGTGGGCGGCATCAGAGGATTGAAGGAGTTGGAGCGCAGAGTCCACACCGATATGAAGGTGGCATTTTCCATGCATCCCACCTCGATAGAGGAATTGTTTGCGGTGGCTGACGCGGAACGGCTGATGCCGCCAAAGTCCACCTGGTTTGAACCGAAACTGCGGAGCGGACTGTTTTTGCACAGCCTTGAGGACTGAGGTTTTTGGGGATGAAAAGAGACAAAACAACGGGCAATACGCCCTTATGTTAAACAACGGGCAATACGCTTCGCGAACTGCCCTTATGTTAAATAAGAGTTGACGAGAGGAGGCAGGATTGATGACGAACAAATTGTATAAGATGATGAACTGGCCCAAGATAGAGGAGATTATTTACGCGGAGTGCGACAATCCCCATGAATTGTTGGGCCCCCACAGAGCGGGGAGTCAGACCCTTTTGCAGGCGTTTTTTCCTGGAGCGAAAGAGGTCACAGTGGAGTGGGGTCAAGAGGAAGACACCGGCAAATGTCAGGAGAAGAAGATGGAACTTGCGGATGAGGAGGGGTATTTTGCCGCATTGCTTCCCGGCAAGGACTTTGGCAGCAAACCGTATCGCTATGTGGTGAAGCGGCAGGACGGGGGCGGTCTGATCACGGGAGACCCCTATCGCCATGAGCCGATCATCACACAGAATGATATGGATAAGTTTGCCAACGGTATCCACTATACGATTTATGAAAAGCTGGGGGCGCATCCCATGACGTTAAACGGCGAGAACGGCACCTATTTTGCCCTCTGGGCGCCGAATGCCAACCGCGTCAGTGTGGTGGGAGATTTTAACCAGTGGGACGGGCGTGCGCATCAGATGCGCAGGCTGGGAGATTCCGGAATCTTTGAGATTTTTGTGCCCTGTGTGGGCAAAGGTATCAATTATAAATATGAACTGAAGGTGAAGGGCGGCTTTACTTATTTAAAGGCGGATCCTTACGGCAATGCGGCACAGCTTCGTCCGGATTCCGCGTCTGTGATCGCAGATCTGAGCGGTTTTGTGTGGGAAGATGAAAAGTTTATCAAAAATCGCGCGAAATTTCAGACGGGGAACGCGCCCATCAGCATCTACGAGATGTATTTGGGATCCTTTGTGGAACCCGAGGAGGGCAAATGCTATGCCAATTACCGTGAGATCGCGCCCAAGGTGATTGCATATGTGAAAAAGATGGGTTACACCCATGTGGAGCTGATGCCCGTCATGGAGCATCCTTTCGACGGTTCCTGGGGTTATCAGGTGATCGGATATTACGCGCCCACGGCCCGCTACGGCAGTCCGGAGGATTTTATGTATTTTGTAAACGAGCTGCACAAGGCAGGGATCGGCGTGATCTTAGATTGGGTGCCCGCTCATTTCCCGCGGGACACCTATGGACTGTCCAATTTTGACGGCACCTGTCTGTATGAGCACCAGGATCCTAGGCAGGGTTTCCATCCTCATTGGGGGACGCTGATCTACAATTACGGCAGACCCCAGGTGGCCAATTACCTGATCGCCAACGCGTTGTTCTGGGTGGAGAAGTTCCATGCGGACGGCATCCGCATGGATGCGGTGGCAAGTATGCTCTATCTGGACTATGGTAAAAATGACGGGGAGTGGGTTGCCAACATGTACGGAGGCAAGGAAAATCTGGAGGCGATCGAGATGATCAAGCACTTCAACTCCGTTCTGAAAAAGCGCGATCCGAGCGTGTTGTCCATCGCGGAGGAGAGCACCGCGTTCCCCATGATCACAGGTTCTCTCGAGGAAGGCGGGCTGGGATTTGATCTCAAATGGAATATGGGATTTATGAATGATTATATCAATTATATTCAGAATGACCCTTATTTCAGAAGCCATCATCACGGGGAGCTCACGTTCAGCATGATTTATGCCTACAGCGAGAATTTCATTTTGGTGTTCTCCCACGATGAGGTGGTGCATGGCAAGGCGACTCTGATCGGCAAGATGCCCGGGGAGAAGGATCAGAAATTTGCCAATCTGCGCCTGACTTACGCTTATATGATGACCCATCCGGGCAAAAAGCTTTTGTTTATGGGGCAGGATCTCGGAGAGTTCGACGAGTGGAATGAGAGCAGGCAAGTGGAGTGGGAGTTGGAGCAGGTTCCGGAACATAAAGGGATCTCCGACCTTGTGAAAGATCTGAATCAACTTTACAAGACGCAAAAGGCGCTCTATGAGCTGGATGACAAGGCGGACGGTTTTGAGTGGATCAACAATATTTCCGGCAATGAAAGTTATCTGTCCTATCTGCGAAAGGGCTCCGATCCGGAGGATACGCTTTTGGTGGTGGCCAATTTCTCAGGTGTGCCCAGAGAGATCACCACGGGAGTCCCTTATGAGGGCAAATATAAGGAAATTTTAAATACCGACGACGTCAAATACGGCGGCAGCGGCATGGTAAATGAAAGAGTCAAGCGGGCGACGGATGTCAGATGGGATGACAGGATGCAGTCTATCAAGGTGAAACTGGCGCCTCTGTCTGTCAGCATCCTGCAGTTTGTGGCTTATACGGAGGAGGAGCTTGCCAAGGTGATCGAGCAGCGCATCCGCAAGTATACTCCCGTAAAAAAGACCAGAAAGGAGACTGCTAAGGAGTGAACGACTATTTGAGCACCCTGCCCGAGAAAGCGTTGGGACTGGGACTGCGCATCCTGTTTGCGGTAGTATTTTTTCTGGTGGGTGTGCAGTTGGTGAAGCTTGTCGGAAAGTTTCTGCGCAAATCTATGGAGCGCGCAGGCGCGGAGACGGGTGTCACGCAGTTTGTGGGATCTTTTGTCAAGACGGCGCTGTACGTGCTGCTCGTGTTTTTGCTGGCGTCCTATTTTGGCGTGGACGCTGCCAGCATTGTGGCGCTGCTTGGCTCCGCCGGCGTGGCGATCGGACTGGCGGTGCAGGGAAGCCTGTCCAACTTGGCGGGCGGCGTGCTGATTCTTTTGTTGAAACCTTTTGTGGTGGGTGATTATATTTGCGAGAGCGCCACCGGCAGGGAGGGGACTGTGTCGGAGATTCAGATTTTCTATACCAAGCTGATGACGCCGGATAACAAGATCATCGTGCTGCCAAACGGGGGGCTTGCCAACACCAGCATCGTGAATGTGACGGCAGCGCATATCAGGCGCATGGATTTGACTGTGGGGATCTCCTACAGGTCAGATCTTTTACGCGCAAAGGAAGCGCTCCTCGAGGTGTTGGAGAGCGATGAAAAGGTGATGAAGGACAAAGAACGGTTGGTGTTTGTGGACGATCTCGCCGCGTCCGCGGTCAATCTGGGCGTCAGATGTTGGTTTCGGAACGAGGATTATTGGGAAGGGAAATGGCGCGTGACCGAGAACTGCAAGTTGGCACTGGATGCGGCAGGAGTCGAGATCCCCTATCAGCAGTTGGACGTACATCTGAAAGAAGCGGTAGAAATGCTTGACAGCGCGAAAATTTAAAAATGTGGTAATTTACTGAAAAACAAAAATATTTGAGTATTGACAGATGGTCTCGGGGGGGGTATATACTAACTTACGGCCGATAGCAAGTATCGGAAATATATCTCAAGGAGGAAAAACATAAGATGAAAGGAATTTTGAGAAAGGCAAGCGCTATCGCTTTGATGGCAAGTGTTCTGGTGTTGGCAGGAGGCACATCAGTACATGCAGAAGACCTTCCGGCTGATGTAGCGGCAGAGCGTCAGGCAGCTTTTGACAATCGTCGTGCAGAGGAGAGAAGGCTTGCAGAGGCTGTAGCAGCAGAGCAGCAGGCAGCTTTTGACAACAGACGTGCCGAGGAAGCCAGAATTGCAACAGCCCTTGCAGCGGAGCGCGGATATACAACAAGCACTTCTAACGATGCGCTTGCAGCGGAGCAGCAGGCAGCTTTTGACAATCGCCGTGCAGAGGAGAGAAGGCTCGCAGAGGCTGTAGCAGCGGAGCAGCAGGCAGCGTTTGACAACAGACGTGCAGAGGAGGCCAGAATTGCAGCAGCCCTTGCAGCGGAGCGCGGATATACAACGAGCACTTCTAACGATGCGCTTGCAGCGGAGCAGCAGGCAGCTTTTGACAATCGCCGTGCAGAGGAGAGAAGACTTGCAGAAGCCGTAGCAGCGGAGCAGCAGGCAGCGTTTGACAACAGACGTGCCGAGGAAGCCAGAATTGCAGCAGCCCTTGCAGCGGAGCGCGGATATACCAGCACTTCTAATGCTGATGCTGTAGCGGCAGAGAAGCAGGCGGCGTTTGACAACAGACGTGCCGAGGAAAGAAGACTTGCTGAGGCTCTTGCAGCAGAGCGTCAGGCGGCGTTTGACAACAGACGTGCTGAGGAAAGAAGACTTGCTGAGGCTCTTGCAGCAGAGCGCGCAGCAAAATAAAAGTTGTATAGACAGTGTTCATAAAAAGATTGACAAAGTGGCAACCGCTTTTGCTGTTTCTATTTCAGAGGCAGCAAGAGTGGTTGTTGTCGCTTTTATGAGAAAAGAGTACGCAAATTGATAAAAAAATATTGACAGGATATGCCAGGACGTGCTATTATATCATGGTATGCCGCATGATGAGGTAGAAGTTTGTCCGAAAGGGCGACACCACAGTCAGCGAGTAAATGGAGGAAACGATCGTGGACTCCATGAATAGGAGGTGCCTTAAATGTACGCAATTATTGCAACAGGTGGAAAGCAGTACAAGGTTTCTGAGGGCGATGTGATCAATGTTGAGAAGCTCGATGTGGAAGCCGGCAATGCTGTTACTTTTGACCAAGTGATCGCAGTAAGTGACGATACCCTCAAGGTGGGCGCAGATGTCGCAAATGCAACTGTATCCGCGACCGTTGTCGAGCAGGGTAGAGGTAAGAAGGTTATTGTATACAAGTACAAGAGAAAGACCGGCTACCACAAGAAAAATGGTCACAGACAAGCATACACGAAAGTCAAGATTGACAAGATAAACGCATAAGTGTTATGACGACTGTAACGATTTGTAAGGATTGCGCGGGCCGCTATAAGAGATTACTCTGTATGGGGCACGCGGGATATGCCAAACGTAAGCTCTTTGGTAAATCGCCGGATATCCTATGCGCGGCGGTGTCTGCGCTGGTGATAGGCGCGATCAACTCTTTGGAAGAGTTGGCGGGCGAGAAGCTTACTGTGGCGACAGACGAGGCGACCGGCTTTATCCGATGTGATTTTGACGGGGCGCTGCAGGAAAAGTCCGTATTTTTGATAGATGCTCTGATTTTTACGCTGGAAGGGCTGAGCAAAGAATACGGCAGGCAATATTTACAAATAAAATTCGAGGAGGTGTAACCATGATTCAATTTAACCTTCAATTTTTCGCACATAAAAAGGGAGTCGGCTCTACCAAGAACGGCAGAGATTCCGAGTCCAAGAGACTGGGTGCGAAGCGGGCTGACGGTCAGTTCGTCAAAGCGGGCAACATCCTCTACAGACAGCGTGGAACCAAGATCCATCCCGGCATAAATGTAGGGATCGGAGGAGATGATACCTTATATGCATTGGTGGATGGCGTTCTTCGCTTCGAGAGAAAAGGAAGAGATAAAAAACAGGCTTCCGTGTATCCCGTGGAGAAGTAAGATACCGCTGTGGTAGTTGAGGGAGCTGTCGCACATGGCATAAATTGCTATAATGCGACAGCTCCCTTTATAGCGTAAGAAAGGAAAGTGTAATGTTTGCGGATAGAGCCAAGATCTATGTGAGAAGCGGCAAGGGCGGAGACGGTCATGTCTCATTCCGCCGTGAAAAATATGTTCCAAACGGCGGCCCCGACGGCGGGGACGGCGGGCGTGGTGGGGACGTTATCTTTGCGGTTGACGACAGACTCAACACCTTGATCGATTTCAGACATATCCGCAAATATAAGGCGGGAGATGGTGAACCGGGCGGCAAGAAAAATTGCCGCGGCAAGGACGGCGAGGATATTGTGGTGAAGGTTCCGGCGGGCACCGTGATCAGGGAAGCGTCAAGCGGCCAGATTATCGCGGATATGTCGGGGGAGAATAAGCGGATCGTTCTGCTCACGGGCGGCAGAGGCGGCAACGGCAATCAGCATTATGCCACTTCCACCATGCAGGCTCCCAAATACGCCCAACCGGGGCAACCCGCCAAAGAGCTGGAACTGTTGCTGGAGTTGAAGGTGATCGCAGATGTGGGACTTGTGGGTTTCCCGAATGTGGGAAAGTCCACTTTTCTCTCCAGGGTCACCAACGCGAGACCCAAGATTGCCAACTATCATTTTACGACCTTGAATCCCAATCTGGGTGTGGTAGATCTGGAGGGGACAAAAGGGTTTGTCATCGCGGATATTCCGGGACTGATCGAGGGCGCATCCGAGGGAGTGGGACTGGGACATGAGTTTCTGCGCCATGTGGAGCGCACCAAGGTCATCATTCATATTGTGGATGCGGCGGGCACGGAGGGACGAGATCCCGTGCAGGATATTTATGCCATCAATAAAGAGCTTGCGGCGTACAATCCGGAGCTTGCGGAGCGTCCTCAGGTTATCGCGGCTAACAAAACAGATGTTATTCTTGAGGGCGGGGACAATCCCATAGACGCCATCAGAGCGGAGTTTGAGCCTAAGGGTGTCAAGGTGTACCCTATTTCCGCGGTCAGCGGACAAGGGGTGAAGGAATTGCTTTACCAGGTGGAGGAGATGTTGGAGGAAGTGGGGCAGGAGCCGACGGTATTTGCACAGGAATATTTTCCGGATCAGGCTTTGGCTGTCTCGGACGATCCTTACACGGTCACTTGCGAGGATGGAGAATATGTGGTGGAGGGCCCCAAGATCGAGAAGATGTTGGGATACACCAATTTAAACAGCGAAAAAGGCTTTCATTTCTTCCAGAAATTCCTGAAAGAAGCGGGGATCCTGGATGAATTGGAAGCGTTGGGCATACAGGAGGGGGACACCGTGCGCATGTACGGACTTTCCTTCGATTATTATAAGTAAGAGCAGCGTGGAGGCTGAAATTATGACATTGACCAGTAAACAGAGAGCGTATCTGATGAGTCTAGCAAACAGTCTGGATCCCGTGTTTCAGGTGGGCAAATCCGGCGTGACGCCAGAGGTCACGGAGGCGGTCAGCGAGTGTTTTCATAACAATGAACTGATCAAACTCGCCGTGTTGAAAAACTGCATGGAGGATCCCAGGGAAATTGCCAAGACGGTGGCGGGCCGCACGCAGTCCACAGTGGTAAGGGTCATCGGCAAGCGGATTATCTTATATAAGAAAAATAAGGATCATCCCAAGATCGAACTGCCCAGGGCGGTGCAGAGAACGACAGTGTAGTAGCGGGGGAACGGCGTATGCATAAGATCGGAATCATGGGCGGGACTTTCAATCCTATACATGTGGGACATATCTTGCTGGCACAGTGGGCGATGGAGGAGAACGGACTGGATCAGGTCTGGTTCATTCCCACGGGTTGTCCCTATATGAAGCAGGACAAGGACATCATATCTCCCGGTGAGCGCTTTTACATGACATCTCTGGCACTGGCGGGCAATGATAGAATGAAATGTCTGGACTTGGAGATCAAAAGGCAGGGCGACACTTACACTTATGAGACCTTGGAGGAGCTGGGGCGGATGTACCCGCAGGATCGTTTTTATTTTATCATCGGGGCGGACTGCCTTTTTTCCATTGAGAGCTGGCGGCGCCCGGAGCGGATCTTCCAGGCTTGTGAGGTGATCGCGGCGGTACGGGGAGATTCGCCCAGGGAAGAGATGCAAAAAAAGATCGAAGAACTAAAGAACCGGTACGGGGCCAAGATTCTCTTGCTGGATTTTTTGAATTTGGAGATTTCTTCCACGCAGATCAGAGAGCGGATGAGAGATCAAAAAAGCATCCGTTATTTAGTGCCGGACGCCGTGGCTTCCTATATCAAAGAGAGAGGATTTTACAGCCATGAAGACAAATGATTTGAAAAAGATCAGAAAATCAATGGAAAAGACGCTGGACGCGAAGCGATATGAGCATACGCTCGGCGTGGCGTACACGGCCGCGGCGCTGGCCATGCGTTATGATGTGCCAATTAAGAGCGCGCAGATGGCGGGACTTTTGCACGACTGCGCCAAGTGTATGAGCGACGAGAAGCGTCTTTCCATCTGTAGAAAGCATAATATCAGCGTCAACGAGATCGAGAGGCGCAATCCTTTTTTGCTGCACGCGAAGGTGGGAAGTTTTCTGGCTATGGACGAATATCATGTGACGGATCCGGACGTGGTCAACGCCATACTCAACCATACCACAGGCCGGCCGGGCATGAGTGATCTGGAAAAGATCATTTTTGTGGCGGATTACATTGAACCAGGCAGAAAACAGGCGCCTCATCTAAAAGAGATCAGGAAGCTGGCGTTTGTAGATCTGGATGAGGCGCTGCTCAAGATACTTGAGGATATTTTGGAGTACTTAAAAGACGGCGAAGGGGAGTCGGATCCCATGACCCAGAAGACGTATGAGTATTACCGCAGGGAACATGATGGTAGGAGCTGACAAAGAGCGGTCGCTCCACATATTGAAGGAAAGGAATACGAATGGAAAGTCAGATGAATCAGTCGGCCGAGATGGCAAAGCTTGCTATCGCGGCATTGGAGGACAAAAAGGCGGAGGATATCAGAGTGATTGACATTAGCGGGGTGTCTGTGATCGCCGACTATTTTATTATCGCAGGCGGCAATAACGCCAACCAGATCCAGGCTCTTTGCGACAATGTGCAGGAAAAACTCGGCAGAGCAGGATTCCCCGAGCGTCAGACCGAAGGCTACGAGACGGCTAACTGGGTGTTGATCGATTTCGGAGATGTGATCGTGCATATTTTTGACAGGGAGAACCGGCTTTTGTATGATCTGGAGCGTATCTGGGGCGACGGAAAACAGATCGATCCGGAAGAATTGAAAAAATTATAATTTGAAAAAAATTTAATATGGAAAATAGAGGACTGCCGCACGATAGCAACTTGGACTATCATGCGGCAGCTCTGCTGTTTTTATAACATTACATTCGTTATTTAGTTGTTGGCGCCATTACCCCGCTCGGACAGATGCATATAGAAGGTCAGCAGATAGATGCCACAGAGAGCCACTACAGTATACACGATCCTTGAGAGCCAGGACATATTGCCAAAGATGAATGCAACAAGGTCGAAACGGAAGATACCGATCAGTCCCCAGTTGATGGCACCAATAATGGCAATGGTAAGCGCAGTACAATTCAAATATTTATTGTCCATTCTCCATTCCTCTTTTCCTTTTCTAATATGAGTTGCACATTCCTATCATCCCCTGAAATTATTTTTTTATACTTCTTCTTTTTTTATGAAAAAATATATTGACAAACAGAGAGTAAGTGGTTAAAATTCTTAAGTGAAAATTGTATATCATTATGTATGTATACAATCATGTGATTACAATTAAAAAGGAGGAGACAAGATTATGAAAAAAATGAAAAAGTTCTTAAGCATTGTCGTTGTTTCCGCTATGGTTTTGGCTATGGCAGGCTGCGGCGACAACAGCGGCTCCGCGCAGAACGGTTCCGGAAGTTCTACACCGAATAGTTCCGCGGCGGGAGATTCTAATTCCGGAGCTTCCAATTCCGGAACTTCCAATAACACCGCTTCTGACGGCGCTGCTTTTAAGATCGGCGGCATCGGGCCTCTGACCGGCGAGGCTGCTATCTACGGCGTCAATGTGAGGAACGCGGCACAGATCGCCGTGGATGAGATCAATGCGGCCGGCGGCGTGAACGGCTATATGCTGGAGCTCAACTTCCAGGATGACGAGCATGACGCGGAGAAGGCAATCAACGCTTACAACTCTTTGAAGGACTGGGGTGCGCAGTTGATCCTCGGCGCGGTTACCAGCGCTCCTTGTATCGCTGTGACAGACAAGACCATGGAGGACAATATGTTCCAGCTCACTCCCTCCGGTTCCGCGGTTAAGTGTGCGCAGTATGACAACAATTTCCGTGTTTGTTTCTCCGATCCTGACCAGGGCGCTGCAAGCGCACAGTACATCGGTGAGAACAGCCTGGCTTCCAAGGTTGCTATCATCTATGACAGCTCTATTGAGTACTCCACCGGCATCTATGAGAGTTTTGTGAAGGGTGCGGAGAGCCAGTCTTTTGAGATCGTTTCCACTGAGGCGTTCACGCAGGACAGCAAGACCGATTTCTCCGTGCAGCTTCAGAAGGCAAAGGATGCGGGCGCTGAGTTGGTATTTTTGCCCATCTACTATCAGGAGGCTTCCCTGATCCTGACCCAGGCTGCCGCTATGGACTTCTCACCCGTTTTCTTTGGTGTAGACGGTATGGACGGTATCCTCAGCGTGGACAATTTTGATGTCTCTCTGGCAGAGGGCGTTATGCTTCTGACTCCTTTTGCGGCGGATGCACAAGATGAGATGACGCAGAACTTTGTGGCGACATATCAGGGCCAGTTTGGCGAGATTCCCAATCAGTTTGCGGCGGACGCTTACGACGGAGTCTACGCGATCAAGGCTGCGATAGAGCAGAGCGGTGCGACTCCCGACATGAGCGTTTCCGATCTGTGCGAAGCTTTGAAGTCCGGCATTACTTCCATCAGTCTGGATGGTCTGACCGGTTCCGGCATCACTTGGGACGTCAGCGGAAATCCCGGCAAGGAGCCTAAGGCTGTCATCATTGAGAATGGCGCTTACGTGGCAATGTAAAAAAGGATTTGAAATTTTACGTGACCGAAGAGGGTTGCCTTGCTGTTAGGCAGCCCTCGACTTGTATGTAGCAGATCAGCCATAAAATAATTGCTTTTTTGCCAAGGTCGTAGCAAGTGTCATTGTGCGGATGGTATATTCCAACGCAGACACGCTTTCGCTGCACCTCGCTCGTAGCGGTACATAAGCTGCTAAAAGACAGCAGCTAAGTACCGACGGCTCGCTAGCGTCTGCTTATGGAGTATACCATCCACACAATTCGACTCGTAGCAATCGTTAAAAACCATCTGACATTGCCAGTTACTAAGCTCCGGCGGGGTAATTGTTCCCATGAGGAACCGTTGAAACGCGTCGGCACTAACGATCAGCGAAGCTGATTGTTCGAGGCTTCTTTCGAGCTTAGTGCCGCTACGTGTTTCATCGAGCGCAATTTATTGCGCTTACGGGACGCGTGTCCGAATGGGAATGATTACCCCGCTGGAGCGTAACTTGCCGTAACTTTCTGTAACATTCTGGCAACTTCAAAAGGATGAATAGTTACACTTGTATTGCAATTCTTTGTAATTACTTGCCAGATAAAGGTCATTCTGGTATACTAATAGAGATTATGATGTTTTAGAACGGAGGTACTTATGAGCTTTCTACAGTATTTGATTAGCGGTATCAGTCTGGGGAGCGTGTACGCGTTGATCGCGCTGGGATATACCATGGTGTATGGTATCGCCAAGATGTTGAATTTCGCGCACGGCGACGTGATTATGGTGGGCGCGTTTACTACTTATACGATCAGCAGCACGATGGGGCTGCATCCGGTGATCGGCGTGTTGGCGGCGGTCGTTCTGTGCACGCTGCTGGGGATGCTCATAGAGAAGGTGGCGTACAAGCCTCTGCGGAAAGCCTCCTCACCTTTGGCGGTTTTGATCACGGCGATCGGTGTCAGCTATCTGCTTCAGAATGTGGCGCTTTTGATCTTCGGCGGCAATGCGAAATCGTTTACTTCCGTTGTGTCGGTGGCGCCGATGCGGCTGTTTGACGGACAGGTCTTAGTCACCGGCGAGACGATCACGACGATCGTAGTCTGCATCGTCATTATAGCGGCTCTGATGCTGTTCATCAACAAGACCAAGGCAGGGCAGGCCATGCTTGCCGTGTCGGAGGATAAGGGCGCGGCCCAACTCATGGGCATCGATGTGAATGGGACGATTGCGTTGACGTTTGCCATCGGCTCCGCGCTTGCGGCGATCGCGGGCGTGCTGCTCTGTTCCGCCTATCCGACCCTGACGCCCTACACGGGTTCCATGCCCGGCATCAAGGCATTTGTGGCCGCGGTATTTGGCGGGATCGGCTCCATCCCCGGAGCGTTTATCGGCGGCATCCTCTTAGGTATTATCGAGATATTCAGCAAGGCATATATTTCCTCCCAGATGGCGGATGCGATTGTGTTCGCGGTGTTGATCGTGGTGCTTTTGGTCAAACCCACAGGTCTGCTGGGTAAGAATATCCAGGAAAAAGTGTAAGGCGCAGAAACGAGGAAGAGTATGAAAAAGAAAACGATGTCGAAAAATTTCAGAAGTAAGCTGATCACGTATGGCATGGTGATCGTCGTTTACCTGATCACGCAGATTTTGATCAATACCGGAAATATGTCCAACCTGCTAAAAGGACTTTTGGTTCCTTTATGTGTGTATGCAATTCTTGCGGTGTCCCTCAATCTGACGGTAGGCATTTTGGGGGAGCTGAGCCTGGGACACGCGGGATTTATGTGTGTGGGCGCCTTCACCAGCGCGTTTTTCTCCTGTTGTATGAAGGATAGCGCCATGCCCGCAGGACTCAGATTTTTCCTGGCGATCTTGATCGGCGCGGTGTTCGCCGGTCTGTTTGGCATTTTGATTGGTATACCGGTGCTGCGTCTAAAGGGAGATTACCTAGCTATCGTCACGTTGGCCTTTGGCGAGATCATCAAGAATCTGGTGAATATTCTGTATGTGGGGAAGGATGAGAACGGTTTTCATATTTCTTTCACCAACTCGCTGGATCTGAATCTGTCCGATCAGGGCAGAGTGATCATCAACGGCGCACAGGGCATTACGGGCACGCCGACGGACTCCAGTTTTACCATCGGCATCATTCTACTTTTAATAACACTATTTATTGTATTGAACCTGACACATTCCAGAGATGGGCGCGCGATCATGTCCATCCGCGACAACACGATCGCGGCGGAGTCTGTGGGTATCAATATCACCAAATACAAGATTATGGCTTTTTCCATTTCGGCGGCGCTTGCCGGAATAGCGGGCGCTCTATACGCGCACAATCTGTCGATATTGTCGGCTACCTCCAAGAATTTTGGTTACAACATGTCCATTATGATCCTGGTGTTCGTCGTGTTGGGCGGGATCGGAAGCACCAGGGGAGCGTTGATCGCCTCGGTGGTCTTGACGCTGCTTCCCGAGCTTTTAAGGGGGTTAAGCGATTACCGTATGCTGATCTATGCGGTTGTGTTGATCCTGATGATGCTGTTTAACTGGGCCCCCAAGTGTATTGAGTGGAGGGAGAGAGTTGTGTACCGGATCAAGGGCAATCGAGGCAAGACGAAGGAGGCGAAGGGTTGATGGCTTTATTGGAAGTGAAGAACTTGAGTATTTCCTTTGGCGGACTCCGTGCTGTGGATGATTTTAATATTGAGGTGAAGAAGGGGTGTCTGTACGGACTGATCGGCCCCAACGGTGCGGGCAAGACGACGGTGTTTAATCTGCTCACGGGAGTTTACAAGCCGGACGAGGGGTTTATCCGCCTGGATGAGAAAGATATCACCGGACACAAGACGATCGAGATCAACCGCGCCGGTGTTGCCAGAACATTTCAGAACATCCGTCTTTTTAAAGATTTGTCTGTGATCGACAATGTGAAGGTGGGACTTCACAATCACAACGAGTATTCCACACTCACCGAAATCCTGCGGCTTCCCAAGTATTATCGGGTGGAGAAGCAGATGACCGAGGAGGCCATGGAGCTTTTGAAGGTGTTTGACTTAGACGCTGAGGCGGATACTTTGGCGGCCAATCTGCCCTACGGCAGACAGCGCAAGCTGGAGATTGCCAGAGCCTTGGCTACCAAGCCGAAACTGTTGCTTCTGGACGAACCGGCTGCGGGCATGAATCCCAATGAGACCCAAGAGTTGATGAATACGATCCATTTTGTCAGGGATCATTTTGATATGACCATTCTTTTGATCGAGCACGATATGAGGCTGGTGAGCGGGATTTGTGAGGAGCTTACCGTGTTGAATTTCGGGCGTGTGCTGTGCCAGGGAGAGACCAGCGACGTGTTGAACGATTCGGAGGTCATCAAGGCGTACCTGGGCGAATAAATTCCGCCATGCGCGGGATAGAGCGCAGAAATGAGGAAAACTTATGGCAATGTTGGAAGTTAAGGACTTAAAAGTAAATTACGGTGTGATCCAGGCGATCAAGGGCGTTTCCTTCCATGTGGACCAGGGGGAGGTCATCGCGCTGATCGGAGCAAACGGCGCCGGCAAGACCACCATTCTTCACACCATATCGGGACTGCTCGCGCCGAAAGAGGGCAGCGTCATGTTTGAGGGGAAAGATATCGTAAAGATTCCCGGACACAAGATCGTATCCATGGGTATGGCGCATGTGCCGGAGGGGCGGCGCGTATTTGCCCAGTTGTCCGTTCTGCAGAATTTGAAGATGGGCGCATACACCCGCAAGGATAAGGAAGAGATCAGTCAGACATTAAAGACGGTGTTTGACCGTTTTCCCAGATTGGAGGAGCGTCAAAATCAGTTGGCGGGCACTCTGAGCGGCGGAGAACAGCAGATGCTTGCCATGGGCAGGGCGCTGATGTCCCACCCCAGGCTGATCTTGATGGATGAGCCGTCCATGGGGCTCTCGCCGATCTTTGTGAATGAGATATTTGATATCATTGAGGAGGTCAGCAAGGGCGGTACCACGGTCTTGTTGGTGGAACAGAACGCCAAGAAGGCTCTTGCTATCGCGGATCGGGCGTATGTGTTGGAGACCGGAAAGATTGTGTTAGAGGGCAAGGCGGACGATCTGCTCAATGATGATTCGATCAAAAAGGCTTATCTCGGCGAATAGACAAAAAGGGAGGAGCTTGGCTTATGGAGAATGTAGTGATCACGATCGCAAGACAGTATGGAAGCGGCGGCAGGACGATCGGAGAAATGCTGGCAAAGCGGCTGAATGTCCACTATTATGACAAGGAGCTGATGAAGCTTGCAAGCGATGAGAGCGGTATCAATGAGGCGCTGTTTGCCAACGCGGATGAGAAGATCAAGAGCAGCAAACTGTTCCGCATTGCCAAGAGCGCGTACAATGGAGAGTTGATCCCGCCTGAGAGCGACGATTTCACCTCCACGGACAATCTGTTCAATTATCAGGCAAAGATCATCCGTAGGCTCGCCGAGGAGGAACCCTGTGTTATCATAGGCAGATGTGCAGACTATGTGCTGAAAGAGTATGATAATGTGCTCAGCGTGTTTGTCCACGCGCCGCATGATTTCTGTATGGAGCAGGCCGCCAAAAAGCACAGTATGAGAGGCCGTGAGCTGGAGCGTTATATTCAAAAGACGGATAAGCACAGGGCAGATTATTATAAATACCACACGAAAAGAGAGTGGACTGACGCCCGCAATTATGATCTGTGTCTCAACAGCTCCAAGCTGGGATTTGAGAGATGCGTGGAAGAGATTATTGCTTATATGAAAGTGCGGTTTGAGGGATAGGATGAAAAGGTAAGATAGGAAAAAGTCGGTGAGGAGTCATCGGCTTTTTTTATTTTCGTGTATTTATATACTTGAGACTCGTAATTATGTGAGAGTTTTTGTTGAAAGGGAAAACTATGTATAGTACAATTAAGCTACATACTATTTTTTAAAAAGGGAGTCAAATAATGACGATTGAAAAATTGGAAGAATTATTAAATGAGGGAGAGGGTTATACGCTGGAATATAAGGAAAGTGTCAATTCTTTGAGTGACAGCGTATTTGAGACTGTCAGCTCGTTCTCTAATCGCTATGGCGGTTATATATTGCTTGGCGTAAAGGAAGTGAAGTGGGATAATAAAAAGGTCGGAGAGGTAATTGGCGTAAATCCGAACAGGGTTGCTGATATGAAGCAGAATTTTATAAATCTTCTCAATAACCCACAGAAAATGGTTCCCTCTCTTTACTTAAATCTTGAGGAGATAACGTATAGGGGAATGATTGTGCTTTGGGTATATGTTCCCGTCAGTTCACAGATTGAGATTTGTTGTGGCAAGATATATGATCGCAATGGAGATGCTGATCAAGATGTGACTACATCTGCGGACTTGGTGGCAAATATTTCTAACCGCAAAAAGGGAGCTTATTTAGAACGAACAATTTATCCTTATTGTACGGAAAAACATTTGAAGATAGATCTTATTCCGCGTGTGAAATTATGGGCAGCCAATAAGGATAAAAATCACCCATGGAAAGATATGTCAGACATGGAACTGATGCAGAGTGCTGGACTCTATGAGGAAGATATTATGACTGGAAAGAAAGGATTTAATCTGGCGGCAATTTTACTTTTTGGAAAGCCAGAAGTGATTCAGTCCTGTTTGCCAGGGTATAAGGTGGATGCTATTTATCGCTATGAAGATATGGATCGTTATGATGATCGCTTGATTTGTGAGGAAAACCTGATTGAAAGCTATAGTTTGCTTTTGGATTTTATTCAACAACACACAAATGACAAACTCAAACTTCCCATACTAAAAATGGGACTCGCACCTTGAAAAATCAATACTTT
>JAMPHU010000079.1 GCA_023663225.1 Candidatus Gastranaerophilales bacterium | reverse complement strand
AAATGCGAATACTCATCTGTGACGATGATGCGCTGATCGTTGAACAGCTTCAGAAATATATAAAAGATTTTTTTGAAAACATCAGTGTAAAATGTCCGGAGCTTGTCTGCTTTTCTGATGGGGAAGCGCTTCTTTCTGATGAGGGCGAAAAAGACATCCTTTTTCTTGACATAGAAATGCCCGGAATAAATGGCATCTATGTGGGAAAGGAATTAAAAAAGAAGAATGAAAATATAATTATTTTTATCGTGACTTCTTTTTCCGAATATCTTGATGAGGCAATGCGGTTCCGTGTATTCCGATATCTTTCAAAGCCTTTGGATAAGCAGCGGTTTTTCCGCAATATGAAAGATGCGGTTGACCTGTATCACTCTATGACAGTAAAAATCCCGATTGAAACCAAACAGGGCGTGCATACACTGCTTGCATCCTCCGTCATAGCGGTAGAGGCGCAGGACAGAAAAGTAACGGTACATACCACTCAGTGTGATTTTGAATCTATTCACAATATGCAGTATTGGTTGGAACTTCTCCCTAAAAACCGTTTCTTCCAGACACACCGCAGTTTCATTGTCAATTTTGAACACGTCACGGATTTTGACCGTAATCTTGTCCATATGACTGATCATCAATCTGCTTATCTGACAAAAAGGAAATACAGCTCATTTAAAGAAGCCTATCTCCTCTATTTAGAAAGCACGAGGTAAAGCAAATGACAAATACTATCTGTTATTTTTTCAGTTTTCTTGTAGAAGCAATTATACTTTGGCAATACTCCTCAAATCTATTTCCCGCCAAACATACCCCGCAGGGAAGGCTTGCCATACTATGCAGTTTCTATTTTATCCTGTTTTGTGTGTCATTGGCTGAATCTATATGGTTCAATATCTTTTTATATTTTTTGCTGAATTTCCTTTTCTTAGTGACGGCATGTTATCTAAATTGGTACACAGCAGTATTCCATTCCTCTATACTGACGGCTGTTATGACAATGAGCGAATTAATTGTTTATGGAATTACCAAGCGGTTTGCCCCTCACTTCCTTGACAATGGCAGGGAGTTTTACCATCTTTTATTTTTTTCGGTCTTTAGTAAGCTTATATTCTTTGCTGTCATTTATATACTGATGCACCTGATGCAAAACCCAAAGAAAGATACAGGACAGCCGGACAGGTCCGTTTTTCTTCTTGTTTTCATTCCCCTGACCTCAATCTTTATTATGTTTACTTTTATCAGTATTGGCGAATCTGTTTCCCTTCCGTCATCACTTGGCTGGATGGTTTCCGTGGGCGCTGTTTTTTTGCTGACAGCAAACCTGCTCATGTTTGAAATCAACCGGTATCATCAGAAAAAAAACATGGAATTTACAGAAATACAGTTATTGCTCCAAAAAGAATCAGATTCAGCCAAATATTACAAAATGCTGAATGTACAGAATGAAAACCAGCGGATTTTAATCCATGACATAAAAAAACACCTGCAATCCATTGATCTGTTGAATGAACAAAAAGAGTATGCCAAAATAAGCGCATATATCCGACAATTGGTACTCTCCCCAGACCTGAAGGAATCTTCCAGGCTGTGCGACCACGAAATGCTGAATTCTATTCTATGCCGCTATATGCAGCAATGCACTGACAGTCACATAACTTTTCATGCTGACATACGAAGCGGGACAACGGATTTTATTGCAGACAATGACCTTACTGCTCTGTTTTGCAATTTACTGGATAATGCTATAGCGGCGGCAAGTATTATCCCCGACTCTTTTATTGAGCTCCATACAAGCAAACGTGAAAAAACACCATTTATTGTGATAACGGTTATCAATTCTTGCAGAAAAAATCCTTTTCTCAGCAAGGGCAGACAGCTAACCGCCGATAAAACCGGACATGGATTTGGGTTAAAAAGTATTCGTAACGTGGTAGGCAAATATCATGGCAATTTGCAGATGTATTATAATGACGATATGCTTACTTTTCATACTATTATTGCCTTAAAGCAATAGGAACGTAACAGTTCTGCCATAAAATAGTTGCTTTTTAGCCAAGGTCGTAGCAAGTGTCATTGTGCGGATTACAGCAATCGGCAAGAGCACGTGGCATTGCCAGTTACCTAGCTCCAGTGGGGTAATTGTTCCCATGAGGACCGTTGAAACATGTCGGCACTAATAGTAAACGTTGTTGACTATAGCTGACGTATTTTGTCAGCTTATGTGCCGCTACGTGTTTCATCGAGCGCAATTTATTGCGCTTACGGGACGCGTGTCCGAATGGGAATGATTACCCTGCTGGAGCGTAACTTTCCGTAACTTTCTGACAACTTCAAAAGGCTGAACTGTTACATAGCGTCCTGCCCGCCAAACGATTCCCATTGCAAGTTTTTCATCTTTCGTTTATACTGGAAACATCAATGAAGGAAATGGAAGGACTGTTTTATGCAGAAGATCAGCAACGATATCAAACAGGGCAGTTTTCAGCATGCCTATCTGCTCTACGGCGAGGAGCGCTATTTAAAAAAACAGTACACCGATCGACTGCGAACAGCCATGTGCAGCGAAGGCGACAGCATGAACACGCATTTTTACGAGGGGGCAAATCTCCCTCTCGGCGAGATCATAGATTTGGCGGAAACGCTGCCGTTTCTCGCCGAGCGCCGCGTCTTCTTCATCCGCAACAGCGGACTGTTTAAAAAAGACGGCGAGAAAATGGCGGAATATCTATCTTCCCCCAACGAGACCAGCTTTTTTGTCTTTACCGAGAGCGAGGTGGACAAGCGGTGCAAGCTGTACAAAACCGTACAGAGCAAGGGGTATGCGACAGAATTTGCCGTACAGGATGAAAATACGCTGAAAAAGTGGGTGGCGGGCCTCCTGCACAAAGAGGGCAAACAGATCACAGAGAACACGCTGCACCTGTTCTTGAGTAAAACCGGCACCGACATGGAAAATATACAGATGGAGCTGGAAAAAATCATCTGTTATTGTATGGACAGGGACGCTGTCACGGCGGAAGATGTGGAGAACATCTGTACCAACCGAATCAGCAATCACATTTTCGACATGGTGAACGCGATTGCAGACGGACAGACCAAAAAGGCTCTGAATCTGTACTATGACCTGATCGCGTTGAAGGAACCGCCCATGCGTATTCTTTTCCTCATCGCAAGGCAGTGCAATATGCTTCTACAGACAAAAATCATGCGCCAACAAGGTTTTGACAACAAAGCCATCGGCTCACAGATTGGCGTCCCGCCTTTTGTCGTCGGGAAATATGTCGCACAGGCCGCGAAGTTAAAGCTTCAGGACTTAAGCGCGGCGGTCAGCCAATGTGTGAACACGGAGGAAGCCGTCAAAACCGGAAAGATGAATGATATGATGAGCGTGGAACTGCTGATCTTATCCGTACTTCGGGGAGAGGATCGCTATTTGCCTGCGGAATAGTCCTTAGCCGCCTTGTCCAGATCCACTCCCAGGTTCTCCAGCGCTTTAAATGTGACCTTTATCATGTTCTCCCACTCTTTATATTCCTCACGGATCAGCGAGATTTCCTTGGCCAGCAGGGGAATATAGGCCTCCACGTTTCTGTCATCTTCCTGATCGTCAACGGTCAGCTGCGCAAACTGCGTACTGAGATTATCCGTCGCCGATTCTAATATGCAGACTGCATTCTCCGCCAAAGTGCCCAAAATCAGACTCTCCAACTGCTTGGCCGTCTTAAATGTGCTGAACAGCTCTACTTTGTTGCCCTCCAACACATAAAAGACATGGGCGCCCTTAACCCCCAGAGCCACGCCTGCTTTCCACTGTTTAAAATAGTCCTTGTACTTGTCCACTACTGCTATAATGTCTTGATGTTCCATCTTTGTTCCTTCCTCCTGTCTGCCTTTTTGCGATCTCCCATTTTCGCTTGTTTTCTCTTTCTTTTTTGAGAGTTTCATGCTTTCGTAATGTAAAAATATTCTTATTTAGGTGTATTATACTCCATTTTATGTATATATTCAATATGAACAATAGGAAAAACCGGATATTATTTTAATTTTCCAAAAAAGTGTAAACCCAAGCGCTTTCCTCTTTAAATCTGACTGTAACCGCTCCGCCTGCCGCCGTACAAAAGATTTTCGTCCCTTCCTGCTCCAAGCGCTCCAACAGTTCCGCGTGAGGATGTCCATATCGATTGCCTCTACCGCAGGAGATAACGGAAATCTCCGGAGATATCAGACTCAAAAACTCCGTCGGCGTGGAATTGCGGGATCCATGATGGGCAACCTTCAACACCGTGACGTCAGAAATTCCTTGTCGGATCAGCTCCGCAGTCAATTTTTCCTCCCCCTCTCCCTGGATGTCGCCTGTGAGCAGAATGGAGCCTTGGTCAAAACGGATATAAAAACATTCCGAAGCCTCATTGGCGTCCTTTGGCTGAAACAAAAAAGCTCCATCCGTGCCGCTCTGTGCCGCAGGGTGCAGACACAAGATGTCCACCTCCCCATTCTGCCAATGATCTCCCGCCTGCACGTACTCCACTTCGACCGGCTCACTCATCTGGGAGACGGCACAGAGAAGCTCCGAAAACGGATCCTGTTCCCCTTCCCCCATCAATTTGCTCCAATCCACAGCGGGAAGGAGCAGCCTGTCAACCGTGATGTTCCAGCTTGCGCAGTTTTGCACTAACTCCAAGATCCCATTACAATGATCTGCGTCAGGGTGAGAGACACAGATCGCGTCAATATGCGAGATACCGCAGTATTTTAGGTACGGTTCAATGACATATCTGCCCGTCCGGCTGCGGCTGCTGCTCCCTCCATCAAACAGATAAACCTCCCCTCTTTGCGTCTGCAAAACGATCGCGTCCCCTTGTCCCACATCCAAAAACACAATCTCGTTTTCCTGCCGCCGAAACGCCAAAATACCAAGCAGTCCACACAATACCGCGAAACGTAACAACCGTTTTCTTTTTAAAGCTTTGCTGAAAATTTTCCGCTCCGCCGCCCACAAAAAGAGGAAAAGCACAAGATAGTACAGCGCGATTTGCCAAAGTCTTGGCCGCCCCGGATTCCAGGTATGAAAAGGCAGCCTGTCAAACCCGCCACACAGCCGCTCATATCCGGCAAGAATCACACAATCCACCGTGCCCACTACTCCCAGACCGGGCACGATCATGGCGATCAAGCCCGCGATCATCAACACACTCATAAAAGGCAATACCAACAGATTCAGCGCGATAGAATAGACCGGAATCTCATAATAAAACCACAACTGAACGGGAACGGTCGCCAAAAAGATCGACAGGCCCGCCAAGGCTGAGTCCCATAATCCGCCTCCCCAGACACGCAGCCGCTCTTTACAAAACCGCAGCCACCTTCTCTCCTCATACCGCCGATACCTTAAAACCTGCTCTTCCCCTCCATCGGAGCGCAAGACCGGATAAACCACGCCCACTCCCATCAGCGACCCAAAGGATAGCAAAAATCCGCTATGTGTCAGATACCCTGGATTGCTCCACACCATAACCGCCCCCACAACCCCCAGCGCCGTCAATAAATCATAAGTTCTTCCGGCAAGTTCTGCGATCATGCGGATCCAGTACATCCCCATCGCCCGACAGACCGATATCCCCATTCCTGTCATCATTCCGTAGCAAAACAGCACGCCGCATCCGCAAAGCGCCGCCAGCCAGGGCGAAATCCCCAGCCTGCGCAACAACCTGTAAAAACCCATACCGATTATAGTGATATGCAGCCCCGATATGCTCAGGATATGGACAATTCCGTTTCTCTGATACAATTCCCGTATCTCGCCGTCCAGTCCCGCCTTGTCCCCCAAAAGGATCGTCCCCATGATCGACGCTTCCTTCTCGGGAAAAATCGCATAGAGCCTCTCTTCCCAGCGCTCCCGCAGACCAAACAACCCCTCCCGCAAAACAGAATATTCCGCGGAGCACGCAAGCAGCTCTGCCTCCGCCAACTTGCCGCCGATTTGCAGAGAGCGATAGTAGGCGGCCGTATCGAACTCTCCCGGATTGGAAGCACTGGAAAATGCGCGATAGATCCCCCTTAAGGTGATCCGACCTCCGATGGGCGCCTCCTGTGTCCACGCTTGTCTCTCCACTATAAAATGATCTGTGATCGGAATATTCTGCTGTAGATTTTCAGCAGTCTGTAGAATTACAATAGACTTTAAATACAAATATCGCGTATCTTTTTGGTACACTTCGCCTGTGACTGTCACACTCGTCCGGTCGGACAGGCCGGCGGACGCCGCCCCCTGTTCTCCTAAGGAAGAGCTGCCCCACGCATACCGCAGGGCCCCTATGGCGACCAGACACAGGCAGATGAAAAATAAGGGTCTCCTCATTTTCTCCTCCTATGTCAAAAAACATTCGCCGTCCGTACCTTTGGCCACATCAATTCAATGTGGTCACATCATCCAGATTGCGCTCATACGTGGACTGCGCAAACCCGGAAGGCACCTCGCCGTTTACTAAGATCTGTACCTTATTGACATTGTTCAACTCCACCAGCGAGTTGACAATGGAATAGACTGCCACCTCTGTGGAGACATTGTTGACCACATTGAGAAAGCTTGCATCCAGATTCACATAGCAGATCCCGTCTCTGGTCATGACATTGATCACCTTGGTCTCCGGATTGATCGTGGGATAGAGTCCCGGCACCTGTCCGCTGGGCCCCGCGATCAGCTCCTCCACCACAAAGCGCTCCAAAGGGGTGTTGGTAGAGTAATACTTCTCCCGATAAGCGGCGATCAGCTTGTCGCCTCCCTCATTGGCAAAATAGAGCATAACCCGGGTCAGCTCATAGGTGTTGATCTCGCTGCCGTCATTGTCTATGAACTGGCTTGCGCTCATCACCCCCACCAGATCTCCCACACTGTCATAGAGCGGCTCTCCCTCCACGACAATACTTACATAACCAATATCCGGCAACTGCGTCAGCGTGCGCACAATAGCCGCCCTCACCAACACTTCCCGAATGGCGGACATCTTCTTGTAGTCAGCGCTCACATCCAAAGTCACCATGCCGTCCGTCAAATCCACAGAGCGCACCTCAAACCCCATAGCCAGGGGCGCTTTGTACTCCAATTTCTCCGGCATGACGGACAGGCAGCCGATCAGCTCCTCCAACTGCTCTTCCAGCGTGTCCGACTGCATCACATATGGCCTGATCTCTACTTTTGTCTCGGAATTACTCACATAATATACATTGTAACTATTTGCCCCTGTCGGTTCCTCTTTGCCGCATGCCGCAAGGCCAAGCAAGCACAAGAGCAGTATGACAGATGCCCATACTTTTTTCATGCTAATCCTCATTTCTTTTCACCCTACTACTGGGCAATATAAATAAGCGGTATCTTCACCAGAAAGCTGGTGCCCTCCCCCTCTGTGCTGGTGACCGCGATGGAACCTCTGTGCATCAGTACCGCGCTCTTGGTGATGGCCAGTCCCAGGCCGGTGCCCCCGATCTCGCGGGAATGAGATTTGTCCGCGCGATAAAAACGCTCGTAGATATGCGCCAGAGAATCCTCCGGTATGCCAATGCCGGAATCGCTGACTTGCAGCGTAAAGAATTGATGGTCCGCATCTAACACCACCTTCACCCAGCCGTGGTCTTTGTTATACTTGATGGCGTTTTCCACCAGATTGGTCATAATCAGCGTCATCTTGACCTCGTCCGCCTCCGCCACCACCGGACGCAGGCTCTCATATACCACTTCCACGTCCTTCTTGCGGGCTAGCGGGCGCAACCTCTTTAAGATCAGCTCCGTCAACTCATTGATATTGAGCGAGACAATATTGAGCTCCTGCACCTTTTTATCCATCTTCACCAGAGCCAGCAGATCTGTGATGATACGATTCTCTCTGTCGATCTCGGAGACGATATCCTCCATAAATTCCCGATACAGTTCGGGCGGAACGTCGTCCTGCATCATCAGCGAATCAGCCAGCACCTTGATGGACGCCATGGGAGTCTTTAACTCATGAGACACATTCGCCACAAACTCCTGTCTGGAATCGTCCAACACATTCATCCGCTCGATCAACTGGTTGAACGCATCCATAATATGGGTAGTCTCCATATAACCCCGCACAGAAATACGGCTGTCACTGTAACCCGCCTGCACCTCGTTGATCGCCTCCGTCACGCGGTTGAAAGGTCTGGTCATCGCAATGGACAACACCATGGCCAAGACCACGATCGCCAGGATCATCAACATCTCCATGATCAAAGCCTTTCTGTTTAGCACCTCCATCGTCGTCACGATCGAACTGTTGGAAATGCTGGTCAACATCACGCCCTTGATGACACCGCTCTCTCCGGTTTCCGCGTCAGTCCTGCTGTCTATGATCGGGATCGTCAGCTCGATATAGCCATGCTCCTGATCATAATTGGACATATTTTCTCCCAGAAAACAGCGGATCACCTCCTCGGAGATTATGGTGCGCCCTTCGCTGATTCCATATGTATCCTTCACTACCTTAAAATTGCCGTTGATAATCATCACGCGGCCTTCGTACAGATTGGACAAAAGCTCCAGCTCCGCGTCTATGACCTCTTTGGAATTGCGGTAAGCCTGCTCGTCCGACCAGTAATTGGACAGGTAATGATTGCTGATCAAATGATTGGCCAGTATCATCAACTGGTTCTGCACATCTGTCACGCGCTGTTCCACCGCCCGCTCTTCATAGTTATTCACGATCGCATAGCGCATGAGAACGCTGGGAATAATACCCACCGCCAAAATAATCACAAATATACGTGCCCGCAGACTGCGCATCGGAAGCACCGAGAGTAGCGATCTGAGCCTTTTCTTTATCTTTACCATCATTTTCTTCTATACCCTGTCAGCCGTTCAAAAAGTAATAACCCACTCCCCATTTGGTATGTACATACTGCGGTTCGCTGGGGTTGGCTTCTATCTTTTCACGCAGTCTGCGGATATGGACATCCACCGTGCGCACATCCCCGGGATAGTCGGTTCCCCACACCAGCTTGAGCAGGCTCTCCCTGCTGTACACTTTGTTGGGATTGAGCATCAAAAGCTCCAGCACTTCAAACTCCTTCGCCGTCAGACCGATCTCTCTACCGGAAATATACGCCCTTTTCCCGTCACAGTCCAGGCGCAGTTCCCCGCTCTCCACCAGTTTCGGCGCGTCGGCGCCAGACGCTTTCTTGGGTTCGACGCGGCGCATGATCGCTTTGATGCGCGCCTTCACTTCCAGAATATTAAACGGTTTGGTGATATAGTCGTCCGCGCCGTACTCCAAGCCCAGTATCTTGTCCATATCGTCGCCTCTGGCCGTCAACATGATAATGGGAACACTGGAAAATTCGCGGATCTGTTGACATACCTCAAATCCGGTGAGCTTGGGCAGCATCACATCCAACAAAATAATGTCATAGGGGGTACTGCGGGCATATTCCAACGCCTCCTCCCCATCATAAGCACAATCCACCTGAATATCATCCTGCTCCAAACTGAAACGAAGTCCTTTCACGATCAATTTTTCATCATCTACGATCAACGCTCTCTTGCCTGCCATTTTTCTATTCTCCACTTTTTAGAAATTCTTCACTGCACTGTGATCTTTTCACGCAGCTTCTCATAGGTAGCTGTCTTGATGCCGGCCACCTTCATAATATCTTCCACACTTTGAAAGGCGCCATTGGCCTCTCTGTAATCAATGATATCCTGCGCTCTTGAAGTCCCAATCCCCGGAAGCGTACACAGTCTGTCCACATCCGCCGTGTTGATATTGACCAGACCGGACTCCTCAGCGCTTTTCTCTATAGCAGACAGCTCCACCTCCCCAACAGTAGGGAAATACAGCCTCTCGCCGTCAGATACCTTCGCCGCCAGATTCACATAATCCGTCTGCGCATCCGCCGCGAAACCGCCCACCGCCAAAAGTGCATCCGCCGCCCTGCTGCCCTCGGGCAGCTCCACTACCCCGGGATGCTCCACGGCCCCGCACACATACACGCAGACCAAAGAAGGATACTCCCCGACATCCGCCGTCGATTCCTTGGCATCCGCGGCCCGGACATCCGTATCCACATCCTGAACACCCGCCTCAGACATCAAGGTTCCGCTCTCCCCCAGGGTGACGGCGTACGCCGCATCCGGCACACCGCACCCCGCCAAAAAGCACATGACACACGTCAGAAGCACCGCTTCCTCTGCGAGTCTTATCGTTCGGTTCCTGATTTTACTTGTCTTATTTTGTTTCATCATAGTCCCTCTTTTCTGTTTCGTAAAAGAGGGCTGCCTCTCTATGCTGACAATTCTTATTCTACGGTAATTGCTTCCATTTTACAAGACAATTTAAAGAAAAATCATAAATAAACTTTATTTCGTTTTTCTTACTTCCACTTAAAAATAATAATGCCGATGATCGCAACCGCCATACCCCATGCTTTTCGCCACTCCCAGGGCTGTTTTTCCACACCGAACCAGCCAAAAAGCTCGATCACATACGCCACCGCAAGCTGCGCCACCACGATCAGCATAACCGCCTTGGCAGGCCCCAAAGAGTCCATGCTCTTGATCACGGTGTAGGTGATAAAAGCCCCGATCGCGCCCCCCAAAAGCATGTATTTGGGCTGTACCTGAAATACCTGCAACAGGGAACTTCTGTCCGTGAACAGCCAGGCCCCCAGACAGACCAACAGCGCAGTAAACTGGACAAATGCATTGGCCGTCCAAATCGTGGACGCCTTGGTCACCTGCGTGTTAAAAACTCCTTGAATACTCATCAACGCCCCGGATATCAGGGCAATAAAAAAACCAATCATGGGATACCTCCGTCAGATTCTCATTTCAGATTCTCATTTGTAGGATATCCCATAATTGGTTATTTATGCGTCCGTTACATTTCTATCGCATGCACTTGCAGCTCGATCTGATCCGCAAGCTCCTGCACCATCTCATTTACATCCGCTCCGTTCCACACCTTGGAGAACAAAACCTCCAAATGCATCCAGTAATTGCCCGTTTCCAGCATCTTGGGCAGCGGCACGCTGTCCGCGTACTCCAGAGCAAAAATACTGAGCGCGTCCTCATTGGCATAGGCATTTAGATTAGCCGGCGCTTTGCCGCTTCGCTCATACAACCCTTTTGCATACTCGTCCGACAAAAATGCCGCAAAACGATTGGCCAACTCCATATGTTCGGAATAGCCGTTGACCACCACCGCATTGGTCACCGACAATGACCTGCTGCTCAGCTCGTCGCTCACGTCCGGCATGGTAGTGACGCCGTACTCGTAGGCAAATCGGCCTTCCGCTTTCGCTTCCTCTATAGATTTCACCACATCTGTGGTGGCGATGGTAAAGACCACCTTTCCCTCGATAAAGTCCTGAACGGTATTTTCATAAGTGATGGTGTCGGACTCCATGGAAAAGAACTGATTCAACGCCTTGTATACTTCCAGACATTGGATCGCCTCCTCATTGTTGATCTGAAGAACCCCCGAATCATCGCCGGCATCGCCGCCCACGATCATATAATTGCCCACAAACCAATAATTATAAAAAATATCGGAGACATCCCACTCCATAATCCCCACGCCCTCGGGGACATCAAAAGTGTCCGCGATATTCAAAATATCGTCTACCGTCACGGGAAGCGCAGAGTCTCGATACGCCTGCGTCCTCTCCGCCAAAAGCTCTTCGTTAAATCCGGCGGCCGATTCGTCAAGCGTGCCGTCCTCATTCTGCGGCCCCTGCAGTCCGAGTCCCTCAGAGTCCGCCTCCGCCTGCTCCCGCTCCGCCTGCTGCAACGCCCACATATCCAGATAGGTCTCATTGTAGATCAGAGCGCTCGTCTCATAAAACAGCGGATATGCCACAATCTTCCCGTGATAGGACACCGCGGACAAGGCCGCCCGCGGGAAATTCGCCTCACTACAGACACTTCCCTCATCCTGTACTTCGCTGGCAAGTCCCGCCAGATACGCCTTTTCCAAGGAATCATTGCTGATCAGATAGGCGTCCGGCATCTGCACACCCTCCAGGGAAGCCTGGTTGATCGCCTCCAAATACTCGCTCGCCGACGTGAGCACAGGAATCACCCTAACGTCCTCACGCTCTCCAAAAGTCACCGCCGCGCCGTTGATATAGTCTGTGAGAGCATTGTCAGAATACCAGAAGTAGATCGTGTCTTTGTGTTGAAACCAAGAGTCTGTGGCAATCTCATCCCTGTCTGCAAGTCTAAGAGTACTCCCGTAGACCGTGGCCGCAGCCATGATCGCTACGATAGCCACCGCACAAATTCTCTTTTTCAGGTTCATATATTAACTCCAAACTCTTTATTGGATACAGTCCTCCAAAATCGTTGTCATCTCGTCTATATTTTCCTTTGTGATAATTAACGGCGGCACAAAACGGATAATATCCGCTCCCGCATTGATCAGGATCAGTCCCTTTTCCAATGCCCTGTTGATGATATCCGACACAGGATGATCAAATACAAGTCCCTGCATCAGTCCGGTTCCCCGTCTCTCCAAAATGTGCTCATGCTTCGCCGCGATCTCATCCAGACGGCTCTGCAGATAGGGCGCCACATCTCTCACATGTTCTATTATATGGTTCTTTTCAAATAAATCAAGCACTTTTTCCGCTGCGGCAGCCGCCAGAGGATTGCCCCCATAAGTGGTGCCGTGGTCGCCTGCCGCCAGAGAATGTTGTCCCACTTTCTCCGTCATCATAAATGCTCCCAGAGGCACACCACACCCCAACGCCTTGGCCGCCGTCATAATATCCGGCTTTACATCATACTTCTGCCAGGCAAACATATAACCAGTGCGCCCCATGCCGCACTGTATCTCGTCAAAGATCAAAAGAATATCCCGCTCGTCGCAGAGCGCCCGCACTTGCTTCAAAAATGCTTCCGTCGCGGGCACCAATCCGCCCTCGCCCTGCACAGGCTCCAGCATGATCGCACAAGTCCGGTCTGTCACCTGGGCAAGCACACTGTCAAAGTCATTGAGTTCCGCAAACCGGATATGTCCGATCATAGGTTCAAAAGGCTCCCGATACTTGGCATTGCCCGTCACGGAGAGCGCTCCCATGGTTCTGCCGTGGAAGGAATGGTTCATCGCAATGATCTCATGGTCTGTGGAACCATCCTTTAAATAGGCATATTTTCTCGCCGCCTTGATCGCTCCCTCATTTGCCTCCGCACCGGAATTGGTAAAAAATACTCTGTCCATTCCGGACACCTTCTTGATCTTTTTGGCGGCCTCGATGGCTGGAACATTATAATAATAGTTGGAGGTATGGATCAGCTTGTCGATCTGCCCTTTCAGCGCATCGTTGTATTCCTGGTTATGGTACCCCAGCGCAAACACAGCGATACCCGCCACAAAATCCAGATATCTCTTGCCCTCAATATCATAGAGGTACACGCCTTCTCCCCTGTCTAACACGATCTGGTAACGATTATAGGTGTGGAGCAGATCCCGCTCCGCTTCCTCGATATAGTTCTTCGTCATTTCGCTCATATCTTTCTTTCACCGCGCCTTTCCCGCTTTAACTGCAAAAATGGTCTCTCTTGCTGCCGGTGGCCAGGTTGTCATCATCGGCAATAATCGCCGTGCCAATGCCTTCTTTCGTAAAAATTTCCAAAAGCAGGCAATGCGGAACCCGCCCATCCAGAATATGTACGCGGCTGACGCCGCTTCTGATGGCGGAAGTGCAATTATTCAGCTTGGGCAGCATCCCGCCGCCAATCATGCCGCCGTCTATCAACCGATCGGCCTCGGAAGCCGTCAGTCTGGAAATAAAGGAACTCTTGTCGTCGATATCGCGGTACAACCCCTCGATATCGGTCAAAAACACCAGCTTGTCCGCCCCCACAGCCTTGGCGATGGCACATGCCGCATCGTCCGCATTGATATTGTAGGTGTTGTAATGATCATCCAATCCCACCGGCGCCACGATCGGCAGAAAATCCTTGTCCAAAAGATCATAGAGGATCTTGGCATCCACCTCTCTCACATCTCCCACATATCCGATATCCTGACCGTCGGCATATTTTTTGTCCACTTTTAAAAGTCCGCCGTCCTTGCCACTGATACCCGCAGCCTTGACGCCCAACTCCTGTACCATAGTCACAAGGCTCTTGTTCACTCGGTTCAACACCATCTCGGCGATCTCCATGGTCTCATCGTCCGTGACGCGGAGGCCGTTGACAAACTGCGCCTCCTTGCCGACTTTTCCCACCCATCGGCTGATCTCCTTGCCGCCGCCGTGCACAATGATAGGCTTAAATCCCACCAACTTTAACAGGGTCACATCCTTGATCACATTCTTCTGCAATTCCTCATTGCTCATGGCGCTGCCGCCGTACTTCACAACGATGATCTTGCGGTTAAAACGCTGTATATAGGGGAGCGCCTCGATGAGCACCTCCGCTTTTTTCATGACCTCTTTCATATCCTTTTCCATGAACGTATCCTTCTCTCTGCTTTCTTCCAAATAGGTTGTCATCACTCATTTTCCCATTTTAACATAAAATGATGGGTATTTCTATCCTCTATTTGCGTTTTTTGGGGGGAAATGAACGCATCTGCGGTGTTCAGGCAAGTTCCCCTCTTTTGACTGCTATCGCTGTAAACTCCCCTGGCAATTTATCATTTGTCCATGTGGGATGTTCATCAAATTTTTTTAAACAAAAGCCATTCTTTATGATAGCGGACTGCTCAAAATTTAAAATATCACACACTTCAAAGTCAATATCCATATTCGCTGCTTCACCCACTTCTAGAGCATATCTTTTGTTATCTTCTGAAATATCAAATACCGTCACCTGTGTCCCTAATAAAGCCAGAGGTATTGCCTTTTTCCGCAGGAGCCACATATATTAGCCACCTTAATTCCCTCATAAGTATCAAAATATGTAGAATAGCGTTTTAACATTCCAACAGGATCTTCCACATCTCGTTTCGCTCTCTCAGATGGTGTTCCAGATGTATTCACCCAAAACTCATATGCATTATATTCCCATGCTTTTTTGTTCTGCATACTATAATCTTTCATCTTCCTTATTCCTCCGAAATTTCTGATCAAAGGAAATGCAAATTTTAATATATTATACTATTTCTTATTGATTATTGCAAGGTGGGGGAATTTTGTTTGGGAGACGGGGCGGATGGTAAACTTTATCTTAAGAAGGATAATTAGAAATTATCCGTTACATTGGGTTGGATACTAACTCAGTGCCGGATT
>JAMPHU010000078.1 GCA_023663225.1 Candidatus Gastranaerophilales bacterium | reverse complement strand
CTGCATATCGGCATTATAGAAAAGGTGCAGATACAAATATTTTTCGCTACCCAGCAAGCGACTAATAAATGGCTGGGATACAAATATTTGTGCCCTGCGTTTTGGCAGGGCACTTTTTGTACATAGGAGATAAATTGAATACAGGTAATTTCTATTTTATTAAAGATGAATATTATAGTCGTTTTCATGATTGTGGATTGATGGGAAATAAAGATAACGATGAAGCGGGAGTGCACGGGAGACCTTGTTGCTATTGTTTTGAAATGGATGGATACTTTTGGATGGTTCCAATATCATCTAAAACGGAAAAATATAAGGCTATATATGAGAAAAAGAAAAAAAGATATAAGGAATATGATGGTCTACGTTTTGGATATGTAAATGGACAATATAGAGCGTTTCTGATTCAAAATGTTTGTCCTGTAAGTGAGGATTATATTGATTGTCAGTATATGATTGCAAATAATACGGTTCCAGTAACTATAAATGACAAATTGGCGGCGGAGATAAATAGTATTGTGAGAAAGGTGGTCAGATTAAATAAGAGAGGAATTCAAATTGTTTTATCAAATATCAATTATATTCTGAATGAGTTGGATAAAACAAAATGAGAGAGCATAAATATCTATGGGTAAGTGACAGGTAACTAACAAATGCCTTGAAAATGCTGAAAATTAAGGGTTTGAAACTATCGAAGAGATAATTTAGATCTTCAAGATAAAAACGTATGGGAACCCACAGACAATTTTTACGACCATAATCCACCGCATTTTCATGCTGAATATAATGGAAATAAAGCAATGATTAGAATTGACGAAGCAAGAGTCATTAAGGGAGCGTTACCGTCAAGGCAATTAAAATTGATTTTAGCATGGTGTGTTCTGCATCAGGATGAACTAATGCAGAATTGGGAATTATCAAAAGACGGGAAACCATTAAATAGAATTAATCCATTAGTTTAACGGAGGTAATGATATGTTTTCGAGTGTGGTACAAGTGGTGCCAATGCGCGATTATTCTGTATATGTATATTTTGAAGATGGGAAGATTGTACATTATGATATGTCACAGATAATCGAAAAAGAGGCCTTTCGTTGCTTAAAAGAAATTGAAATATTTATGAATAGATGTACTGTGATGAATGATACGCTTGCCTGGGACATTACTGGAACTTGGGATAATACAACATGTCTTGATATTGATCCAGAAACATTATATGCATTGCCATATGCGGAAGAGGCTATCCCTTGTTAGAAAAGCATAAATGTGTAAAATGAGTTATAGGGAAATGCTCTGCGACTTGCGGGGCTTTTTTCTTTGTAAAAATTGCGTTATGAATTTGAAAATTTGTTATCACATTTAATCATTTGAAGAAAAGGACTCGTTATTATATATAACGGATTATATCCGCGGATATTTTATGGAGGGTAGTGTGTGGCTGGAGAAAGCGATTATTTCCCGAAAGAAGTACATTCCGATGATGCGTTGATAGCGAGGATAAGGCTTGGCGATGAAAAAGCGGCCGAGGAATTGATCAAGCGTTATTACACCCCCATTTTGCGTTATTGTAAAAGGAAATGTTTCAATCTGGAAAAAGCGGAAGATTTAACGCAGGAAACTTTCCTGAAACTGTTTAAGAATCTGTCGGGGTATCAGGAAAAGAGAAAATTTAAGGCATATATCTATACAATAGCAAATCATTTATGTGTTGACGAAGGCCGGAAGAGGAGAGAATGGTCTCTGGAAAACGAAGAGGAAATCAGAGATGATTGTGACAAACTGCGCCAAATAGAGGATAAATCAGAGATCGATTCTCTTTTAAACGTTTTATCGCCGGAACAAAGGGAAGCTGTTATTTTGCGGTTTGGAGGAGAGCTTTCATTTTCCGAGATTGCAAAAGTAATGGGATGTAATATGAGAACGGCACAGAGCAGGGTTAGAAGCGCTTTGAAAATGATGAGAAAGGAGTGGGAGAATGAGCGATAAAGAATTAAAAAAGTATTTAAGGCAGGAACTTGAAAAGGAATATATACTAACTAACGTTAGTGAGTATGACAAAGAAGATGTCAGGTTGAAAGAAACCATAAAATTGTGTACGGAAATGATGCGGGAACAGAAATTAGAGAAAAAAAAGCAGGAAGATATGCGAACAAGTTTTGTCCAGTATTTATCGGATATTTTCCGATTTGAAGGAATACCTGTTTTCGGTTTGCAGGCAGCTACATTATTCATCATATGCCTGATCATTTCTACGGTAACAGATATTCCCCGCTATATCCCTTCTTTTATGCCGTTGTTTGTACTGACCATCATGCCGGTTATGTTCAAATGTCAATATTATGGAATGAGCGAGATGGAAGCTGTCACAAGAGCTTCCGGTTCGCAGATCGTGTTGGCAAAGCTGATTTTAGCCGGAGCTGCAAATCTTGTGTGTATGACGCTTTTCATTTTTTATGAAATACATCTTCAAGACGCATCAGGGGAAATTGGACAGATTATTTTATATTGCATGGTTCCCTATTTGGTGTGCATGGTTGGTATGCTGCGTTCAATTCGGCTGCGCGGGAGGGAAAGCATACAAATATGCAGCGTTTTAGTGCTTGGTTCCTGTGTGTGCTGGGGAATGTTTGCCAGAATTTTACCGTGGCTGTACGAAGCGTCAGCTTTTGGCATATGGATGATTGCCTTTTTGTTTTTTGCGGCGTTTTTCGGCAAAGAAATTTATTTCATTGTAGCAATGAGAAAGGAAGGGAAGATATATGGAATTATCAATTGACCGCCTGACAAAGCATTACGGAAGTAAAATAGCGGTAGACCAGGTCAGCGCAACATTAAGGCCGGGAGTCTATGGACTTTTGGGAGCCAACGGCGCGGGGAAGACTACGCTGATGCGGATGATGTGCGCTATCTTGGAATCGACATCGGGAGAGGTGCTTTTGGATGGAAAGGAAGTAACCTCTATGGGAGCAGATTACAGAAACGTCTTAGGATATCTTCCGCAGGAGTTTGGATATTATCCCAATTATACGGCGATGGAATTTCTGATGTATATTTCCGCTCTCAAGGGGATCCCAAAGAATGTCGCCAAAAAGCGGGCGGAGGAATTATTGGAGGAAGTAGGTTTAAGTGATGTCGCGAATAAGAAAGTAAAGACTTTTTCCGGCGGCATGAAACAGAGAGTGGGAATTGCACAGGCATTACTGAATCATCCGGATATTCTGATTCTGGACGAGCCGACGGCGGGTTTAGACCCGAAAGAGAGGGTGCGTTTCCGCAATCTGCTGTCTGACTATGCAGGAGATAAAATTGTTATTTTGTCTACACATATTGTTTCTGATATAGAGGCGATTGCAGATGAAGTCCTGCTTATGAAGAAAGGAAAATTTGTATTACAGGGCAGTGCTCCTGAGTTAATAAAAAATGCAAATGGAAAAGTATGGGAGCTGACAGTGCCACAGGAAGAGACAAGAAAGTGGCAGACGAAATCAACGGTTGCGAATTTGCGGCATGAGGGACAGCAGGTGGTGCTTCGTATCATTTCAGATAATATGCCAAGTGAGATGGCTGTTCCATGTGAAGCTACGTTAGAAGATTTATACCTATATTATTTTCCAACAGATCAGGAAGGAGTGTAGTAACTATGGAACTATTTTTATTGGAGCATAAAAAACTATGGCGTAAAATGAGCACAAAAATAAGTGTTTTGTTGTGCTTTATTTATTTTGTAATCTTCGGAAACATACTTTCGTTTCAATGGTTCAGTTTTGGGAGTTCTGATGATTATACAAGTGCTTTTGGAAATAATTTTGATGGATACGGAATGATAAAGGACAGACAAGAATATTCGCTGGAATTTGGCGGAGAACTGACGGACGAGAGTTTGCAGCAGTTAGTAAGGGATTATCAGGAGCTCAGAGCAGTCGGCAATGACAGAGAATTGCAAACAACGGATAGGAATGTTGTCAATAGTTGGTTAGGAACTTTGTATCCTGAGCTTCGGAGGCCGGAAATTTATCAAACAATGATGAGTTATGTTGATCCTGAGAAGCTGACAGATTTTTATGAAAGAAGGCAGAATGTCCTTGAAGATTTTTTGGAGAACAGTGGTCAGATCGGAACAGAAAAGGAGTATCTTTTACAAATGGACTCGAGAGTAAAAGAACCATATCAGTATCAATGGGTAGAAGGATGGTCGGTGCTGCTTGGTGACATAGTTGCCGATATAGGTACTATAATAGCTCTGTTCCTTGCAATTACGCTATCATCGTTATTTGCCGGAGAGTGGCATGACAATACAGGCTCACTGGTCTTAACAACCAGAAATGGTTGGAAGAAGATTGCCCTTGCAAAAATATATACCGGTTTATCATTTACAATAGAATTTTTTGCTATCAATATGATTGGAAGTGTCATAGCACAGATTTTCTTTTTGGGGACTGCCGGATGGGATATGCCGATTCAGATGATAAAATTAATCGCCATTGCGCCTATGAATATGCTGCAGGCGGAAATTTATGAATACGCATTTGCTTTTTTAGGGGCAATCGGATTTGCTGGAGTTATCATGTTGCTATCGGCGAAAACGAGGAGCAATGTGCTGGCTTTATTGCTCAGTCTGGCAGTTGTATATGGGCCGATGATGATTGCCGAGTATCTGCCGTATGGGGCGCAGAAGGCATTGGACTTCATTCCTCTAGTGGGAAGCGGAACGGACATTTTTCGTACCAATACGTTTTGCATTTTTGGAAAATATGTGTGGTCGCCATATCTGTTGATTACCGTTCCTGTGCTGATCGGTATTGTGTGTATGCCATTTTCTGTAAAGAAATGGTCGAGAAGGTTAAAGGTTTGAGGGATTAACTTCCTCGCCCTTCAACAATCTTACATATTCTATTATTATTTTTGATGAGATCAATGAGACTTCAGTGGTATATCATTGGACATGGAAAAACGAGCCAAATTATATTGACAAAAGCGCCTGAAGAAGATTATACTTAACAATAGTTAGCGACTGCTAATGAATGGTAGCCGCTATTATTGTGATAGAGGGTTAGCGGCCACTAACCAAACGTCGCGCTGATGTCAATGAGATGCGCGGATTTAGTAAGAGTTTAGATCAATGGAACGGAGGTTTCAGTCAGTATGATGATCAATAAAAGGCTGATCGGAACGGTCAGCGAGAGCAAAAAATACATAGCGGGAAACGTGGTGTTACAGTGGTGCTCCCTTGCCGCCAACATCGTTATGATGACTGCTATCACACGGTTGCTCGCTTCGCTGTGGGAAGGAAATGTTCGCGGGGAAGACATTGGAATAACGGCTGCGGTGGCTGTGGCTGCCGTTATCATACGCTTTTTGTGTACGGTAGGTTCGAGTCGGATGGGGTATTTGTCTTCTAAGGCGGTAAAGAAAACGTTGCGCGAAAAAATATATGAAAAACTCCTGCGGCTGGGAGCTTCCTACAACGGGCAGGTAAAGACTTCGGAGGTGGTACAGGTGGCCGTGGAAGGCGTGGATCAGCTTGAAACCTACTTTGGCGCGTATCTGCCGCAATTTTTTTACGCCATGCTGGCGCCGCTCACACTTTTTGTGTATCTCTGTTTTGTGAATATTCCCTCCGCTGTGGTGTTACTGCTCTGCGTTCCCATGATTCCGGTCTCGATAGCGGTGGTGCAGACATGGGCCAAAAAGCTGCTGTCAAAATATTGGGGGCAGTACACGACGTTAGGTGATACTTTTCTGGAAAATCTGCAGGGATTGACTACTCTGAAAATTTATCAGGCTGACGACTTTAAAAATGAAGAGATGAATCAGGAGGCGGAGAGATTCCGCAGGATCACCATGAAGGTTCTGACCATGCAGCTCAATTCCATCACGATCATGGATTTGATCGCCTATGGCGGCGCGGCGCTGGGCGTCATCATGGCGGCCACTCAGTTTAGGGCGGACAAGGTGTCCCTCGCAGGGTGCCTTTTGATCATTCTGCTGGCGGCGGACTTTTTTATTCCTATGCGGCAGTTGGGAAGCTTTTTCCATATTGCCATGAACGGCATGGCGGCCAGTGACAAGATTTTTCATCTGCTGGATCTGCCGGAGCCGGAGAAAAAAACGGCTAAGTTTCCGGTGGATTGTTCTATTGTCTGTGATAGATTGCATTTTTCCTATGAGGAAAGAAATACCATTGCGGAAGAAGGACTTTCCACAGAGAGGGATTCTTCTGCGAGACCGGAAGTCCTGCACGGTGTGAACATGGAATTTCGCCAGGGCAGTCTCACTTCCATTGTGGGGGAGAGCGGCTGTGGAAAGTCCACTGTGGCCGCAATCTTGATGGGGAGGAATAAAGGGTACGCCGGTTCGGTAAAGATAGGCGGACTGGAGTTAAGCGAGATCGATGAGGCGAACTTAATGAAGAACATCACCTATATCAGCTATCAGAGTTATCTCTTTAAAGGGACGATAAAGGACAATCTTTTGATGGGAAAGCCGGAAGCTTCGGACCAGGAAATGTGGGAGGCGCTGGAACAAGTAAAGCTTGCGGAGTTTGTGAAAAGTGAAAAAGGACTTGACACGCCGCTCACAGAACAGGCCGCCAATCTGTCCGGCGGACAACGGCAGAGATTGGCGTTGGCAAGGGCCTTGCTCCACGACAGTCCGGTCTATATTTTTGACGAGGCGACCTCCAATATTGACGTGGAGAGTGAGAATGATATTATGAGTCAGATCCATGAATTGGTTCGGGCGAAAAGGACTGTGGTCCTCATCTCTCACCGCCTGGCGAACGTGAAAGTTTCCGACAACATCTATGTGATGGATCAGGGGCGCGTTGCGGAGAGCGGCGGACATGAGGAGTTGCTCGCGGAGGGCGGCGTTTATGCAAAATTGTGGGATGCCCAGCAGAGTCTTGAGAATTATGGAAAGGACGGTGGAGAGGTTGCGTCATTGTGAGGAGACAGGAAGAAAGAGAAGAAGCGGGTTGGTGGTGATGGCCAGGTTGATCGGACTGGTGAAACCCCTTACCGGATTTATGGTTTTGGCGGTTTCCATGGGGTTGATCGGCCATCTCTGCGCTGCTTTTATCACGATTTTTGGAGGATATGCGGTTCTTGACCTATTGGGATTTGACACGGCGTTTCCGCTGGGGGCGGTATTTGCCTGTGTGGTGTTTTTTGCCGTGGTGCGGGCTCTGTTGCGCTATGCGGAGCAAGGGTGCAATCATTTTATCGCCTTTAAACTGCTGGCCTTGATCCGCGACAAAGTTTTCAGGGCACTGCGGAAGCTCTGTCCGGCCAAGCTGGAGGGCAGGGACAGAGGCGATCTGATCGCGGTCATCACCTCGGATATCGAGCTGTTGGAAGTGTTTTATGCCCATACGATCTCGCCCATCTTGATCGCTTTTGTGTTTACGGTTATTCTGTGCCTGTTTATCGGTTCTTTCCATTTGGCGCTGGGACTTTTGGCACTTCTGGCGTATTTGGTGGTGGGAGTGGCGATCCCTCTTGTAACGTCGAGAGTAGGCGGGGAGACAGGTATGATGTTTCGCACCGGAGCCGGAGAGCTGAGCGGATATGTCCTGGACAGTCTGCGAGGACTTTCCGAGATGATCCAGTACGGACAGGGTAAAGAACGTCTCGCCGGAATGAACGAGAGAACGGATGCGCTTTCTGCGGTGGAGGAAAAGATGAAGCGCACAGCCGGAAGAAATATGGCGGCTACCAACACGGCGATTCTTTTCTTTGATCTGTGTATGCTGTTTGCGTCCGTCACGCTGTATCAAAAAGGCGCAGTAGACTTTATGGGAGTGTTGCTCCCGACTATGGCGCTGTTCTCCTCCTTCGGGCCTGTCGTGGCGCTGGCCAACCTGGGGAGTACGCTGCAAAATACCTTCGCGGCGGGAAACAGGGTGTTGGATATCCTGGAGGAAACGCCTGTAGTGGAAGAGGTATCCGGCAGAAAGGAAGTCGGTTTTGTCGGGGCAGCCGCGGAGAATGTGACTTTTTCTTACGGAGGGGAGACTGTTTTGGAAGACGTGTCCCTGCAGATTGCGAAAGGTCGTATAACGGGCATTGTGGGAAAGAGCGGCAGCGGAAAGTCCACACTGTTAAAACTGTTTATGCGCTTTTGGGAAGCGGAGGCAGGCAGTGTGAAAATTTCCGATAGAAATGTGGACGATATCAATACTTCTGATTTGAGGGAGATGGAAAGTTTTATGACACAGGAGACGCATCTGTTCCATGACAGTATTTGGAACAATCTGCGGATCGCAAAGCTGGATGCCACGGAGGAGGAGATCGTGGCAGCCTGCAAGAAGGCTTCCATACATGATTTTATTATGGGTCTGCCCCAGGGGTACGATACGCCCGTGGGAGAACTGGGAGATACGCTCTCCGGCGGGGAGAGACAGCGATTGGGACTGGCGAGAGCTTTCCTGCACAATGCGCCGTTTCTGTTGCTCGACGAGCCTACCAGCAATTTGGACAGTCTGAATGAGGCGGTGGTCTTAAAGTCCCTGCGCGAAGAGCGGGAGGGGAGGACGGTGGTATTGGTGTCTCACCGTCAGTCTACCATGCGGATCGCGGACACTGTTTATTCCCGTGAGTAATGAGCTAAACGGCCATGCTTGCAGGTTATCTCCGTCTCATAAAGGTTTCAGAAAGTAGGTGATTAACGCAAAAAAATGCCCCAGAAACATATGAGGGGTTGAAAGACGATTATCTATCATTAAAAGCGATCTTGACTTCTTTAGGCGTAAATCTGACGGACATCGACAAAATGAAGGAATAACATTTCAAACTAACTAAGGTGTAAAGTCTTGATTGAATGACTAAGACGATGCACCTTAGTTTTTTAGCATAAAAAATGGAAGCAATGGGGCTCGAACCCATGACCTCTCGCGTGTGAGGCGAACGCTCATCCCGGCTGAGCTATGCTTCCATGTAACCTATTATAACACGTTGTGAAAAAAAAGCAAGCGAAACTTCACGGTCAAACAGTAAACAGTTGCTATTGATTTTCACGGCAGAAAATGCTATTCTAAGCATAATAAATGATTTGATCGGGAAATTGATACTACGTCTTTTTGTACGAACATTTCGGAAATGAGGTAAAAATGAGAGAAGCTTATCATATTATAAGCGATGGTTCCTGTGATCTGCCGCCCGAGTTGACGGCGGAGAAAAATGTGACAGTAGTTCCTTTTTATGTCTCCTTTGACGAGGAGCATTATCAAAAGGAGATCGAGGAGATCGGTGTTCGGGATTTTTATCAGCAGATGGTGGATCATTCGGATGTGTTCCCCATGACTTCCATGCCCTCCGCTCAGGATTATATGGACGTGTTTACACCTTTTGCCAAGGAAGGAACACCTGTTATTTGTATCTGCATTACGGCGAAATTCAGCGGTTCTGCGCAGTCGGCTGAAAATGCCAGAAAGATGCTTTTGGAGGAGTATCCCGAGGCCAAGATCACGGTGATCGATTCTACGGTGGACACGGTGCTGCAAGGGTTGTATGTGTTGGAGGCTGTGCGGATGCGGGACAGTGGAGTCAGCTATGAGGACACCGTGGCCAAATTGGAGGAGATCAAGGGTACGGGCAGGATTTTCTTTACCGTGGGCAATATGGAGTATTTGAAGCATGGCGGACGCATTGGCAAGGTGGCAAGCGTGGCGGGGAGCGTGCTCGGCATCCGTCCGGTCATCACGCTGAAGCAAGGAGAGATTTTTGCCTCCGGTATCGGCAGGAGCCGCAAGAGCACCCTGAATAAAAGTATCGATCTGTTGCTGCACTATCTGCAGGGGCAGAAGGTTCCCTTGCAGAATTACAGTATTTGTGTAGGATATGGTTATGATAAGGAAGAGGCGGTGCGTTTTCGGGATCGCACAGTCTCCGTTCTCAGAGAAAAGGGATATGGGGAAGCGCAGATTCCGCTCTACCAGATCGGTGCGACCATTGCCGTCCACACAGGCCCCTATCCTTTAGGATTTGGAATTATCCAGAAAGGCATCTAGCAATTCTTTTACATTGTCAAATGCGTAAGTGGGGCGGTAGGGCGTGTCCTTTAGATCTTTTGGCGACGCCTCTCCGGTGAATACCACACAGGTGTCAACTTCGCCGTTGATGCCGCAGGCGATATCGGTGTATAGGCGGTCTCCCACCACCAGGGTCTCATCTGGAGCAAATCCTGTCTGCTCCATGCAGAGGGCGACCACCTCCTTGCTGGGTTTCCCAAGGTAAAGAGGGGTTTTGTCCGTGGTGGCCGTGATCAGGTTACAGATCGCGCCGCAGTCTGGGATAAAGCCGAAGTCGATGGGGCAGCGCAAATCGGGATTGGTAGCGTAAAAAGGCGCGTCCGTGGTGAGCAGCACCTTGCTGATCTGGACCAGTTTCTCGTAGGTGAGCTCACTGTCGTAGGCCGCTACCACACAGTCGATGCCTTCTTCGCAACGTTCTGTCACGCGCAGTCCCTCTTTTTTGAGTTCCGCCACAAAAGAGGCGGTGCCCAGCACAAATATTTTTTTCTCTGCATACTGCCTGCGCAGGAAACGCAGCGTCATGTAGCCGGAGGTGATGAATTGATCTTCGGTGGTTTCCAGTCCAAAGGCGTCGTGAAATTTTTTTACATAGTCAGAGCCGCTCTTGGTGGAGTTGTTGGTGATATAGCAGGCTTTGCCGCCTGCGCGCTCGATCTGCTCCAAAAGCTCGCGGCTTCCTTCGTACAGCGTATCGCCCACGGCGATCGTCCCGTCAATGTCGAACAGAAATAGTCTCTTTTTTCCAAGTTTTCTCAGAGTATCGGGATTGTTATAGGGGATCATAGTGTGCACTCCTTTTTTATAGTGGATTCTATTGTAGCAGGTCTTTGGCGATTTTACCATAGGGAGGTTACTTTTTAGCCAAGGTCGTAGCAAGTGTCATTGTGTGGACGGTATATTCCAACGCAGACACGCTTTCGCTGCACCTCGCTCGTAGCGGTACATAAGCTGACAAAGTACGTCAGCTAAGTACCGACGTGTTTCAACGGTTCCTCATGGGAACAATTACCCCACTGGAGCTGAGTAGCCGCCGATGACCTATGCTTCTGTATCCCACAACTCCAATCATAACACTAGTTATGTTTATTGACAATAAGATTTTCTTTTCCACACTCACGCCAGTACACAGTGCCAGCGAGGCGAACCGCCCTGGAACAGCCTTGTGCAAGTCGGAGCATTTTCTTACAGCGCGGTTAAGTCTCAGGTTTCATCGGGCATGGATGCCCGTTGAAACCGCCCCGAAAGTTGCAATTTTCTATAATCCGCGCTGTTAGAAAACGCCCGACTGAAACTCGGCTGCTCCAGGGCGGTTCGCCTCGCTGGCACGTATCTTGCTTGCTACGCTGTGAAAAGTAACCGTTAGGACTTCCAGATAACGCGAACCATGCGCACATTGACAGTGTTCCCTAAAAAGTGGTAGACTGATCATAATGAGGGTTTGGCGAGGCCAACCTGAGAGTCCATATATCAAAGAATAGGAGATTGCGCGCATGAAAATGATATCTTGGAATGTAAACGGTCTGAGAGCCTGTCTGCAAAAGGGCTTTCTGGATTTTTTCAACGAGATAGAGGCGGATGTATTTTGTCTGCAGGAGACCAAGCTGCAGGCGGGGCAGCATGATCTGGAACTGTCCGGTTATCACCAGTATTGGAATTATGCGGAGAAAAAGGGTTATTCCGGCACCGCCATGTTTACCAGGGAGGAACCTCTTAATGTCACCTATGGGATGGGCGTGGAGCAGCATGACCATGAGGGGCGCGTGATCACGGCGGAGTTTGCCGATTTCTATGTGGTGACGGTCTATGTGCCCAACTCCCAGCGGGAGTTGACCAGATTGGAATATCGGATGCAGTGGGAAAAAGATTTTTTGCATTACATCAAGACACTGGAAAAGAAAAAGCCTGTGATCTACTGCGGGGATTTAAATGTGGCCCATCAGGAGATCGACTTAAAGAATCCCAAGACCAATCATCACAACGCGGGTTTTACCGATGAGGAGAGGGCTTGTTTTGGCAAAGTGCTGGAGAGCGGTTTTATAGATACCTACCGTTATTTTTATCCGGACAGGGAGGGCGCTTATTCCTGGTGGTCCTACATGGGCCAGGCCCGTTCCAAGAATGTGGGGTGGCGTATCGACTATTTTGTCGCCTCGGAGAGTTTGAAGCCTCGTCTGGCGGATGCTGCCATTTATCCGCAAATCTTTGGTTCGGACCACTGTCCGGTGGAGCTGGAGGTCAGATAGCGATGGAGGAGAAAAAGCGTCTTACACGCTCCTTTTTTACCCGTGACGGGATCACGGTGGCAAAAGAGCTTTTGGGGAAAGTATTGGTGCACGAGACTTCACTGGGGCCGGTTCGCGGTATTATAACCGAGGTGGAGAGCTATATGGGGGTGGAGGACAAGGGTTCCCACACTTACGGCGGCAGGAGGACGGAGCGCACGGAACCGATGTATCATATCGGCGGGACTTCTTATGTGTATCTGATCTACGGCATGTATCGTTGTATGAATATTGCGGCGGGTGTGGAGGATATCCCCCAGGCGGTGCTTTTGCGGAGTGTGGCGCCCGCCGACGAGGCGTCCTTGGAGAAGATGCTGAAACTGCGGATGGAGCGTTTGAGCAGGCGAAAGAAAGCGCTTGCCGGAGAGGCATCTACCGGAGAAGCGTCTGCCGCAGAAGCGTCCACAGGGAAGGCGGATAGTCATAAAGGCGCGCCTGCATCGATCAGGAAGCATCTCGCGGACGGTCCGGGGAAGTTGTGTATTGCCATGGGAATCACCGGAGAGGACAATGATGTCGATATGGTGGAGAGCAAAAGTTTCTACGTGACGGAGGGCATTGACATCAAGGGATCTCAGATTCAGGCGGGAAAGCGGATCGGTATCGACTATGCGGAGGAGGCGGCCGACTATTTGTGGCGCTTTTATATAACCGGAGTCTGATAGGGCGGGAGTCAACATTTACAGAGAAAGGCATGGTGAGAGGGATGAGCCTGCGGTTTTATTTTGGCCCTTCCGGTGTGGGCAAGAGCAGAGAAGTATACGCGGAGATCATCGGGCGTTCCTTGGAGCACCCCGAACAGAATTTTTTGATCATCGTCCCCGATCAGTTTACCATGCAGACGCAGAAAGATCTGGTGACGCTGCATGATCGGGGCGGCATTATGAATATCGATGTGCTGAGTTTCGGCAGGCTGAGCCACCGCATCTTGGAGGAAGTGGGGACAAAAGAGATTCCGGTGTTGGATGACACCGGAAAAAGTCTGGTGCTGCAAAAGGTTGCCGCCAATGTGACAAAGCAACTGCCTACCTTGGGTTCCTTTCTGCACAGGCAGGGGTATATCCATGAGGTGAAAAGCGCTATTTCTGAGTTTATGCAGTATGGGATCGGTGTGGAGGATCTGGACAAACTAATCGAATATGCCCAGAGAAGGGGCGCTCTGTCCCTCAAGTTGAAGGATCTGCAGACGTTGTACAGAGCGTTTCAGGAATATATCAAGGGAAATTTTATCACCACAGAGGAGACGCTGGATGTGCTGAGAAATTCCCTCTCGAAATCCAGGCTGCTGCCGGGCAGCGTGGTGGTTTTTGACGGCTTCACCGGTTTTACTCCCATCCAGAATCGGCTGATTCAGGAGTTGATGCGCGTGTGCGGCGAGACGATTGTGACAGTGACGATGGGGGCGGGAGAGAACCCCTATGAATCGGACGCGGAGCAGAGACTTTTCCACCTGAGCAAGAAAACGACAGCGGATTTGGAAAAGCTGGCAAAAGAGGCCGGCGTGTCCAGGGGGCAAGATGTCTTTTTGCTGGCAGAGAAAAAGAGCGCGCTACATGTGGGCAGCGGGGAGAGGGTGGAAGGTACGTCCGAACCAAACGGTGAGGAGAAGCGGAATGTATTTGCGGAAAAATGCGAGCTGCGGTACAAGAAAGAGCATCGCTTTATGGAGACACCAGCGTTATTGCGGTTGGAGCAGGGATTATTCCGCTATCGGTACGAACCTTTTGTGGAAGATCAGGAAGAGATTCAAATTTTTGAGACGCTCACCCCCAGAGACGAGGTGCATCAGACGGGTCTCTATATGAAAGAGCTGATCCGTGAGAAAAATTGGAAGTACAGGGATATGGCGGTCATCGTGGGGGATCTGGAGAGCTACGCGCCTTATGTGGAGGCGGAATTTGCACAGATGGAGATTCCCTGTTATATTGACCGAACCAGAGGGATACGGCTGAACCCTTTGATTGAATATATAGAGAGCGCTTTGGAACTTTATTTGCAGGATTTTTCCTATGAGTCGGTATTTCATTATCTGAGGAGCGGGTTGTCCGATATTGCCAGGGAGGAGACCGATATTCTGGAAAATTACGTGATCCGAACCGGAATCAGAGGATATCGCCGTTATGACAGGCTTTTTACGGCGAAGATATCCTCTGCGGGGGAGGACGAGGAGCTGCTCGGACAGTTGAATGATATCAGAGAGCGTCTGGTGGGACAGGTGGCCATGCTTCACGGGCAGAAGACGGTTCCTGTGAAGGAGCATGTGAATCGCCTTTATGATTTTTTGACCCAAAACCAGGTGCAGCAGAAGCTTGTGCGATTTGAGCATATGTTTCTTAAGGAGGGCGATCTGTCCCGAGAGCGGGAATATGCGCAGATTTACAGACTGGTGATGGAGTTGCTTGACCAGGTTTATGCGCTGTTGGGGGAGGAGACCATCTCTCTGCAGGAGTTTGCGGATATCCTGGCTGCCGGATTTGATGAGATCGAAGTGGGGACGATCCCGCAAAATGTGGATCGGGTCGTGGTCGGCGACATGGAGCGCACCAGGTTAAAACAGGTCAAGGCGCTGTTTTTCTTAGGGATCAATGACGGCAATATCCCCAAAAGCGCCTCTAAGGGCGGCATCATCTCGGATATGGACAGAGAATTTTTGCGGGAATCTCAGTTGGAGCTTGCCCCCAGTCCCAGACAGCAGATGTTTATTCAAAGGCTGTATCTGTATCTCAACATGACCAAACCTTCACAGAAGTTGTATTTGTCCTACTCTAAGCTGGACAGCAAGGGCAAAAGTATTCGCCCCGCCTATTTGGTGGATGTGGTGCGGAAGATGTTCCCCCAGATCGAGGTGAAGCATCCGCAGAACCGCAGCGCGGCGGAGCAGATCGTGACGCCTAAGGAGGGGATGCGCTATCTGGCCGAAGATTTGCGGGAGTATGCGGCGGGCAGTTTAAGAGAAGGGCAGGAAACGGAATTTTTTACGATCTTTCAGGCTTATAGCGAGGGGATGTTTGCGGACAGGAAAGAGCGCTTGACGGAGGCCGCGTTTAAGCAGTATCAGGATTCGGGGTTGGCGAAGGCGGTGGCCAGAGCGTTGTACGGCAAAAATCTGGAGAACAGCGTCACCAGACTGGAGACCTTTGCTTCCTGCGCCTACCGGCATTTTATGCAATATGGACTGACGCTGCGGGAGCGGGAAGAATTTGGATTCGAGGCGGTGGATATGGGGAATGTGTATCATGCCGTCTTGGAAATCTTCGCCGCAAAGCTGGCGGAAAGCGGGTACACCTGGTTTGATTTTCCCAAGGAGTTTGGAGAGCGGGCAGTGCGGGAAGCGCTGGAAGAGTATGCGGCTTCTTACGGGGAGACGGTGCTTTACAGCAGTGCCCGCAATGAATACGCGATCACCCGAATGGGGAGGATCCTGGTGCGGACGGTACTGACCTTGCAGAGTCAGTTAAAGCAGGGAACCTTTGCACCGGAAAGTTATGAGATGTCTTTCCACTTTGCACAGGATTTGGAGAGCGTGAATGTGACGCTGTCCGAGGGAGAGCGCATGCATCTTAAAGGGCGTATCGACCGCATTGACACCGCGCAGGATGGGGAACATGTCTATGTGAAGGTGATCGATTACAAATCGGGGAACAGACAGTTTGACATAGCGGCGCTGTATTATGGATTGCAGTTACAGTTGGTGGTCTATATGAACGCTGCCATGGAGATGGAGGCGAGACGGCATCCGGACAAGGAGGTGGTGCCGGCGGCGCTTTTGTACTATCATATTGACGATCCCACTGTGGAGACGGCGGTGGAACTTTCGGAGGAGGAGATCAACGGACAGATCTTGAGTAAGCTGCGCATGAGCGGAGTGGTAAACGGCGAACCGGATATTGTGGAGCGCCTGGATCGCTCTATGGGAGATCGGTCGGACATCATCCCCGCGGAGCGCAAAAAAGACGGCTCCTACACAGCTCGTTCCGGCGTCATGTCCGCGTCTGAGCTGCGGGTGGTGTCCGATTATGTCAATTATAAGGTGAAACAGATCGGCAGAGAGATCTTGGACGGCCGGATCACGGTGGACCCTTATGAGAAGGGGACGGAATCGGCGTGTACCTATTGTGCTTACAAAAATGTGTGCGGCTTTGACAGAGCGGTTCCGGGATATGAGATGCGGGAACTGGAGCCTATGGGAAGGCAGGAGGCGCTTGAGAAAATGAAAGAAATCGAAAAGTAACTGCTTTTTCAGGCTACGGAAAGTTACGCTCCAGCGGGGTAATCATTCCCATTCGGACACGTTTCCACTCGATGA
>JAMPHU010000077.1 GCA_023663225.1 Candidatus Gastranaerophilales bacterium | reverse complement strand
AATTGTGCGGATGGTATACTCCATAAGCAGACGCTAGCGAGCCGTCGGTACTTAGATGCCGTACTTTGGCATCTTATGTACCGTTACGAGCGAGGTGCAGCGAAAGCGTGTCTGCGTTGGAATATACCGTCCGCACAATGACACTTGCTACGACCTTGGCTAAAAAGCAATTATTTTATGGCTGAACTGTTACCACAAATCATTCTTTTTTGGAAAGGCTATTTCCAGAAATCACAATTTATGGTAGAATGATTATGAACGGAAGCGACAAGCTTTTTAGGTATGGAAAATAGGAAACAGGAGGGTGCGCACATGAGTTTTATGGAGGATTACAAGTTCTGGCTGGAGGATGATTATTTTGACCAGGACACCAAGAACGAGCTGCTTGCGATCAAGGATGATCAGGGTGAGATCGAGGAGCGTTTTTACAAGGAGTTGGAGTTTGGCACGGGAGGTCTGCGCGGTGTGATCGGGGCAGGTACGAACCGCATGAATGTTTACACGGTACGCAAAGCTACCCAGGGACTTGCCAATTTCATCTTAAAGCAGGGAACCCAGGCGAAGGGTGTGGCAATTTCTTATGACAACCGCAATATGTCCCCTGAATTTTCCGAGGAGGCGGCTCTGTGCCTTGCGGCGAACGGTATCAAGGCATACATATTTGAATCTTTGAGACCGACGCCGGAGCTTTCCTTTGCGCTGCGCACGCTCGGCTGTACGGCGGGCATTATGGTGACAGCCAGCCACAATCCCCCTGAGTACAATGGATACAAGGTATACTGGGAAGACGGCGCACAGGTCACCGCTCCCAAGGACAAACAGATCATCGACGAGGTGAAGGCGATCAAGGATTATCACATGGTGAAGACCATGGACAAGAGCGCGGCGGAGGCTGCGGGCTTGTACCAGGTGATTGGGAAGGAAATCGACGACGCATACATGGTGGAGCTGAAAAAGCAGATCATCCATCCCGATGTGATCAAAGAGATGGCCGATAAGATCAAGATCGTGTACACACCGCTGTGCGGTACAGGCAATAAGCCGGTGCGCCGCGTTTTGGAGGAGCTAGGTTTTCAGAATGTCTATGTGGTGCCTGAGCAGGAGAATCCGGATCCCAAGTTTACCACGTTGGAGTACCCTAATCCCGAGGATCCCAAGGCGTTCACCTATGCGCTGCGCCTGGCTGGGGAGAAGGATGCGGATATCGTGCTGGCTACGGATCCGGATGCGGATCGCCTGGGCGTCTACGCGAAGGATACCAAGACTGGCGAGTATGTGGCGTTTACCGGCAATATGTCCGGTATGCTCTTGGCGGAATATGAACTGAGAGAGCGGGCTGCCGCAGGCATTATGCCCGCCAACCCCGCTTTGGTCACCACCATTGTGACGACCAATATGACAGTGCCCATCACACAGGCTTACGGTGTGGAGATGATAGAGGTTCTGACAGGATTTAAGTTTATCGGCGAGCAGATCAAGCTCTTTGAACAGACCGGCAAGCACAATTATGTGTTTGGTCTGGAGGAGTCTTATGGCTGCCTGGTGGGCACACATGCGAGAGACAAGGACGCTATCGTGGCTGTCATGTGTCTGTGCGAGGTGGCGGCTTACTGCAAAAAGCATGGCAAGACGCTGTGGGATATGATGCTTGACATGTATGAAAAGTATGGATATTTCAAGGAGACGCAGTACACGATCACTTTGAAGGGAATCGACGGCTCCAAACAGATCGCGGAGATCATGGATAAACTCCGCCAGAATCCGCCCAAGGCATTTGGAGAGTGGAACGTGCTGAAGTTCCGCGATTATGAGAATGATGTCATATTGGATATGGCTACCGGAGAAAAGACCACCACAGGTCTGCCAAAGTCCAATGTGCTGTATTTTGAGCTTCCCGATAATTGCTGGTGTTGTGCGCGTCCCTCCGGCACTGAGCCGAAGATCAAGTTCTACATGGGCGTCAAGGGCAGCAGTTTGGAGGATGCGCAGGCAATGGTTGAGAAGCTTACGGAGGCCGTCAAGGCTGTGCTGTAGGGACTGAACTGTTACATGTAGATAACACAGTGGAACAACAGAGAAAAATCGCCCATGTTAGGCGATTTTTCTCTGTAAAGATTATGGGGAGACGAGCGGTGTGGGAAACATCAACAGGGCAAATTTCAAAAAGTCCATATACTATCTCCGACGAAATGGATTAAAAAACACATGGTATGCAATAAGAGAACGCCTGGAAGAACAGAAGGCAGAGCCCTATCAGTATCGGGAACGCTCGCGGGACGAGTTACAGGGGCAGCGTCGGGAGGCGGAGAAATGGGAGTGTGGGGAACGTATCCCATTCAGCGTGGTCGTGCCGGCATACCACACGCCTCAGCCCTATCTGGCGGATCTGCTGGAGTCAGTGTTGGCGCAGAGTTATCCCTTCTGGGAGCTGATCGTTGCGGATGCCACGGAGGATGACAGTGTGGAGCGGGAAGTGAAGGCACATTCCGACTCCAGGATACGCTATATCCGTCTGAAGGAGAATGGCGGGATCTCTCAAAACACCAATCAGGCGCTCAACTATGTCACAGGCAGTTATATCGGGTTGTTGGATCACGACGATGTGCTGACGCCGGATGCGCTGTATGAGATGGCGATGCGGATCAAAGAGGGGGAGCGTCGGGGGATACCCATACAGATGCTCTATTCGGACGAGGACAAATGCGATGATGGCAGAACCCGATATTATGAGGTGAACCGCAAGGAAGATTTCAACTTGGATCTTCTGTTGAGTAATAATTACATATGTCATTTTTTGGTGATGAAGCGCGAATTGATGCAATGCCTGGGTTTTCGCAGAGAATATGACGGAGCCCAGGATTATGATTTGATCCTGCGGGCGGCGAAGCAGCTTTTCAGCCACGAAGAGCGGATCGCTCATGTGCCGAAAGTGCTGTATCACTGGCGGTGTCACTTAGGTTCCACGGCGCAGAATCCGCAGAGTAAGACACATGCTTATGACGCGGGCAGGCGCGCGGTACAGGATTTCGCGGACAGTATGCATTATCCGGCAAGGGCGGTAGAACTGCCGCATCTGGGATTTTATGCGTTTGAATATACGGCTCCACTGATAGCGTGCAGAGAAGACTTGGGTGCGGTGGGAGGCCGAATCCTGCGCAAAGGCAAGATTGTCGGGGGAAGAATGGATGACTCGGGCCGGATCTTTTACGAGGGACTGCACAGGCATTACAGTGGTTATCTGCACAGAGCAGTACTGACACAGGATGCGGACGCAGTGGATATCCGCTGCATACAGGTCAGAGAGGAATGTAGGCCGCTCTTTTTTGAAATAATAGGCGTAGCCTATGTAGAAAATCCCAAGACAGGATGTTTTGACGCGCATGTTTTGCCTGAGGAGACAGATTATATTGACGTAAGCCTGCGACTGTGCAAGGCGATCCGAGAAAAGGGATATCGGATCCTTTATCAGCCGGAACTGACAGACAGTTGAGAGTAATGCCGTTTGTGCGGCAATGTGAATCATAAGTGGAGGTCGGACGCTGTCTGTATGGCAATGTGGATAGTAAGTGGTGGTCGGGCGCCGTATGTGCGGCGGAATGAGAGGCAGTATGACACAGGGAGAAGGCGGAAACCGCGGTGAGAATAAGATAACGGTTGTGATACCAAATTATAATGGCAGGCAATTTTTGTCCGATTGTCTGATGTCTTTGGATGCGGAACAGGAGTTATTGGATACGCCTGCTTTTGAGATCCTGGTGGTGGACAATGGTTCCACGGATGGGAGCGTACCTTTGCTGGTGGAACTGTGGCCGCAGGTGAAAAGAATCTTGTTGTCGGAGAACACCGGTTTTTGTCATGCGGTAAATGAGGGTATTCGGGCGGCTGTCACGCCCTATGTGATCTTGCTCAACAATGACACAAAAGTGGAAAGAGGATTTATAAAAGGCCTTTATGAGGCGATTGAGGGGAATGACAAGATTTTTTCGGCCAGCGCACAGATGCGGATGTGGGACAAGCCGGAGCTTTTGGACGATGCGGGCGATCTGTACTGTGTGCTCGGCTGGGCCTTCGCCAGGGGCAAGGGCAGGCGGGCGGAGCGTTATGAAAGTCCTGCGCGGATCTTTTCTGCCTGTGGGGGAGCGGCAATCTATAGAAAGTGTATTTTTGAGGAGATCGGACTGTTTGACGAGACCCATTTTGCCTATTTGGAGGATCTGGATATCGGATACAGAGCCAGGATATTTGGCTATCGCAATGTATATGCGCCGGCAGCAAAGGTCATCCACTATGGCTCCGCTTCCACGGGTTCCCGCTACAATCCTCGCAAGACAGAGTTGTCCTCCGCCAACAATGTCTATGTCATCTGGAAAAATATGCCAATGCTCCAGCTTGTGTGGAATCTGCCTTTTTTATTGGTAGGATTTTTGGTCAAGGCGGTCTTTTTTGCCCAAAAAGGGATGGGCGGTCTTTATCTGAAAGGACTCCTGCGGGGAGTCAGACGTATTTTTTCCCAGGCGGGCAGAAGGCATAAAGTTCCTTTTTCTCTCAAACATTTGAAGAATTATCTGATCATTCAATGGACACTTTATATTAATACAATCCTTCTTTTTCTGTGATGAAACCAAACAAAAAATTAAGATTTCTTAAGAAAGTGCTTCATACATTCTTAAGTTGTACTTTCTGCGGCAATATTGTAAAATGTCCTTAGTACAAACGATTTATGGGACAGTACTTGACAGCGAATTACCGGGTGAGCGTTTATGATAAAAGACAATCAGAAGGTATTGAACAGGCTGTTGGTGGTAATAGATGCGATCATTATCGGAGTCGCCTTCATCCTGTCTTATTATATCAAATTTTATATACTGGAGAGCAGGCCGGGGCCTGGCGTGTTGCCCGTGGAATACTACTATATGTTGCTGCTCTTTATCATTCCAGGCTATATTATTCTCTATTATGTCTGTAATGTATACACGCCGAAGCGCACTTCCCGACAGAGGCGGGAGATATACAGTATCTTGCAGGCAAACACGATCGGTTTGGCAGCTTTGATTATCATTTTGTATATGATTATCAAGGAGATCAACGTCTCACGTTCGGTTATTGTAATATTTTATGTTTTGAATATGTTTTTCACTTCCTGTTTTCGGGTTGCGATGAGGAAGTCGCTTCAGACGATCCGTAGGAAGGGTTACAATCTTAAGCACATTCTTCTGGTGGGTTACTCAAGGGCGGCGGAGGAATATATCAAGCGTATTTTGGATAATCCACAGTGGGGATATGTGGTGTGTGGGATACTGGATGACCACGTTCCTAGCGGCACTCTTTATAAGGGCATCAAAGTGTTGGGAAGAATCGGCAATCTGGAATACATTTTGCCGCAGAATAAGTTGGACGAGATCGCGATCACGCTGTCCTTAAAAGATTACGACAAGTTGGAGGAACTAGTGCATACCTGTGAAAAATCAGGCGTTCACACAAAATTTGTTCCCGACTACAGCAGCCTGATCCCGACAAAACCATTCACGGAAGATGTGATGGGACTGCCCGTGATCAATATTCGCAACGTGCCTCTGGCAAGGACCAGTAACAGGATGGTCAAGCGAGTGGTGGATGTGGTGGGAGCGTTGTGTGGCATTGTCATTACTTCGCCGATCATGTTGATCGCTGCGATCAGTGTCAAACTGAGCAGTCCCGGGCCGATCATATTTAAGCAGGAGCGGATTGGACAGCACAACAAGCCTTTTTATATGTATAAGTTCCGCAGTATGGAAATGCAGTCTCCGGTTAGAGAAAAGCGAGCGTGGACAGTGAAGGATGACCCCAGAGTCACCAATGTGGGAAAGATTCTGCGGCGGACAAGTATAGACGAGCTTCCGCAGTTATTCAATATTTTAAAGGGCGATATGAGTCTTGTGGGACCAAGACCGGAGCGGCCTCTCTTTGTGGAAAAATTTAAGGAAGAGATCCCGCACTATATGGTAAAACATCAAGTCCGTCCGGGATTGACCGGCTGGGCACAGGTCAATGGGCTGAGGGGGGACACCTCCATCAAAAAGCGCATAGAATATGATGTCTACTATATTGAGAATTGGACCATGGGATTTGATATAAAAATTATCTTAATGACATTTTTTACAGGATTTGTCAACAAAAATGCATATTAAATGCATATCAAAACGATGTGAAGTAAGGAGAAAATGTGATGGCAACAAAGTCCAACCAGAAAAACAACCCGAATGCAGGCGGCAAGAGAAAGATGAGCGCCCAGGAGAGAGATGCGAGAAGGAGAAGGAAATTTGTGATCTTCGGCATGGAGATCGCTGTGATCCTCGCCATGGTAGTGGTTCTTTACATGGTGATGTCCAAGGAAGACCTCGAGGGACCGACTGTGACTTATATTGAGCCGGAAAAAGTGGCGATCCCTGAGGAAGTGAAGAAGGAAAGTGAAGAAGGCACGATGCAGGGCTACATGAATATTGCTCTGTTTGGTGTGGACGCGCGGACCGAAAATCAGATTTATAAGGGCAGCCGAAGCGATAGTACTATGATCGCAAGCGTCAATCTGGACACCGGTGAGATCCGTCTGGTCAGTGTGTACCGCGATACTTATCTGAATCTGGGAAACGACAAGTACGACAAGTGTAATGCCGCATATTCCAACGGTGGAGCCGAGCAGGCGGTCAAGATGCTGAATATGAATCTGGATATGAATATCACCGACTTTGTGACGGTTGGCTATCAGGGATTGAGTTCCGTGATCGATGGCCTGGGCGGCGTCTGGATCGATGTGGATGAGACAGAACTAAAACATATCAATAATTACCAGATTGACGTCGCAAAGGTTTTGGAGTGTGACTATACGCCTGTCACACAGACTGGCTATCAGTTGTTGAACGGTCTGCAGGCTACAGCTTACTGCCGTATCCGTTATGGCGGCGGCGATGATTTCAAGCGTACATCCCGCCAGAGAGAAGTGCTCAAAGCGATACAGGATCAGGCAAAGCAGGCAAGCTATGACGATCTGGTGAAGGCGTTTACCAATTCCCTCAAGCATATCTATACCAGCCTTGACGAGGAAGATATCCTCGCTTTGTTGGAGCACATCGCTGACTACAGTATTGTGGAGGAAGATGGATTCCCTACCGAGAGTTTGCGGACAACAGCGAATGTGGGTGCGGTAGGCAGTTGCGTGATCCCGTTGGATCTGGAGGAAAATGTAGTATGGCTGCATGAATTTCTGTTTGATGATACCAGTTATCAGGTGACGGAGACGGTTCAGGAGATTGGAGATAAGGTCGAAGCTGATACATCGCCGTATATCAAGAGACTCAACTAATGAATATAGGGTAAGGGGGGCTTTCATAAGCCCCCTTTTAAAGTGCAATATTTTGGTGATGGTTCAGGAGTGAAGGAATTGTGGTTTCGACTTAGGGGACGGAGCAAAGGTTACAGAAAGTACTCTCTGTAACCTTTGCTCCTGTATCCCGCAATTCCAAAAAGTATGCCATCTGCACAATTCGAACCACAGCATGGTGCAAGAATACTTGATGGTACTAGTTACTCCGCCGGAGTGTAACTTTTCGTAACATTCTGGAAATTTGAAAAAGCTGAATAGACGTTACTTTTTATACCCACGCCAGTACATCAGTGCCAGCGAGGTGAACGGCCCCAGAACAGCCTTGTGCAGGTCGGAGCATTTTCTTACAGCGCGGTTATGTCTCCCAGGGTGAAAAGCACATGGATGTGCTTTTCAGGTTTCATCGGGCATGGATGCCCGTTGAAACCGCCCCGGAAGTTGTAATATCCTGATTTCGCGCTGTTAGAAAACGCCCGACCGAAACTCGGCTGTTCCGGGGCCGTTCACCTCGCTGGCACGTACCTTGCTGGTTGCCCTGTGAAAAGTAACGAATAGACACATTCCGTCCTTGTGTAAACTCCAAATATAAGATATAATGTACGCGGTGGCAATGAGCAGTGCCACTCAGCAAGATGACAAAATGGCAGCTTGCTGACAATTTTGTCAGATTGCGGAGTGATAGCGCGAAGCCTACACTGACTGAATACGAGAGGCAGATCAAATGGACGTTGATGTGATTATTCCGCTGTATAAACCTGGGAAAGAGCTTTTTAAGCTGTTAGAGCTGATCGAGCGGCAGAGTGTTCCCATTCATCAAATCATTTTGATGAACACAGAGGAGAAATATTTTGAGCAGTTGATCTACGGAAACAAGGAGATGGAGCACCATAGAAATGTGCGTGTGCTCCATCTGTCCAAGAGGGAGTTTGACCACGGGAGGACCAGAAGGCGTGCGGTGCAGAAGTCCCAGGCGGATATTTTTGTGATGATGACACAGGATGTGGTTCCTGTGGATGAATATCTGATCGAACGCTTGACGGTGCATCTGACCGGAGAAAATAAGGTGGCCGCTGCTTATGCAAGACAGCTTCCCAAGGAAGATTGCAGCGTGCTGGAACAGTTCACCAGAAAGTTTAACTATCCCCCTGTATCGCGGATACAGTCAAGGGCGGATCTGGAGACGATGGGGATCAAGACTTATATGTGCTCTAATGTGTGCGCAGCATACCGCAGAGATATCTATGAGGAATTGGGCGGGTTTGTGCGGCATACCATATTTAATGAAGATATGATTTATGCGGCGGCGGCAGTCAAAGCGGGATACAGTATTGCATATGAGGCGGATGCCTGTGTCTACCACTCCCATAATTACAGTAATCGCCAGCAGTTTCATCGGAATTTTGATCTGGGAGTGTCTCAGGCGGAACATCCTGAGGTCTTTGCGGGAATATCCTCCGAATCGGAGGGAAAGCGGCTGGTGAAGGAAGCCACCGCATACTTGAAAGAACAGGGCAAGAAGAGAGAACTGCCTCATTTTTATATGCAATGTATCAGCAAGTACGCAGGATATCTGCTGGGAAAGCACTATCGAAAGCTGCCCAAAAGATGGGTGCTCGCTTTCACTTCTAACAAGGAGTACTGGCAGTAGTGATCTGACAAACTTAAAGCTGGGTATCGTAGAAAGGAAGGTATTACATATGTGTGGTATTGTAGGATATATCGGAACAAAGCAGGCGGCGCCCGTGGTCTTGGACGGACTGTCCAAGCTGGAATATAGAGGGTACGACTCTGCTGGGATTGCCGTGTATGACGGCGAAAAGATTCAGACACAGAAAGCGATAGGAAGACTGAAAGTATTGGAGAACCTCACTCACGGCGGGGAGACCATGAAGGGAGTGGCCGGCATCGGACACACCCGCTGGGCGACGCACGGCGTACCCAGCGAGACCAACGCGCATCCGCATATCAACCGGACCAGCACGATCGCAGTGGTGCACAACGGGATCATTGAAAACTATATTCCCCTGAAAAAGAAATTGCAGGATAAGGGATATCAGTTTGTGTCCGAGACGGACACGGAGGTGCTGGCACATCTGTTGGACTATTATTATAAGGGAAATCCGCTGGAGGCGATCACGAAGGTGCTGCACCGTGTGGAAGGATCCTATGCTCTCGGGATCATGTTTGCTGACTTTCCCAATGAACTCTATGCCACCAGAAAAGATTGTCCGTTGATTGTGGGACAAAATGCGGACGGCTGTTTTATCGCCTCCGATGTGCCGGCGATCCTGAAATACACGCGGACAGTCTATTACATGGAAAATCAGGAAGTGGTAAAGCTGCATCCGGATGCGCTGCAATTTTATTCGGTGGATGAGGAGGAGCTGACCAAAGAGTCCGTGACCATCGACTGGGATGCCAATGCCGCGGAGAAGGCCGGCTATGAACATTTTATGCTGAAGGAAATGTATGAGCAGCCTAAGACCATTACCGACACGATCTCCCCCCGCATTGTGGACAACGACATTGTGATCGAGGAACTGAAGATGAGCGATGAGGAACTGCGGGCGATACGCAAGATCCATATTGTGGCGTGCGGTTCCGCTTATCATACAGGCGTTACCGCAAAGTATGTGATAGAGAATCTGGCCAGAATACCGGTGGAAGTGGATGTGGCCAGTGAATTTCGATACAGAGATCCGATTTTAGAGGAGGGGAGCTTGGTTTTGGTTATCAGCCAGTCGGGAGAGACGGCGGATACCCTTTCCGCCCTGCGGGATTCACGGAACAAAGGTTTTAAGACGCTCGCCATCGTCAATGTGGTGGGCAGTTCCATCGCCAGAGAGGCGGATGCCTGTCTGTATACATGGGCGGGACCGGAGATCGCCGTGGCTACCACCAAGGCGTACAGCGCGCAACTTGTGGCTTTGTATATGTTGGCGATGAAGTTTGCCAAGGTGAAAGGCATGATAGATGATCAGAGATTTCAGAGTCTTTTGAGCGATCTGCGCTGTCTGCCCGATCAGATTGAGCTTTTGCTGGGACAGAAGGAGAAGATCCAGCACTTTGCAAACCGTTATGTGGGTGCGCGGGACATCTTCTTTATCGGTCGGGGGATTGATTATGCGATCTCGCTGGAAGGATCACTGAAACTGAAGGAAGTATCCTATATCCATTCCGAAGCTTATGCGGCGGGAGAGTTAAAGCACGGAACGATCTCCCTGATTGAGGATGGCACGCTGGTGGTGGCATTGGCTACGCAGCCCGATCTGTTCCAAAAGACTATCAGCAATATTGTGGAGGTAAAAGCGAGAGGCGCCTTTGTGATGGCTGTGACGAATGAGGGCAACAAAGCGATCGAAAAGGCATCCGATTATGTGATATATATACCGGAGACAGATCCCTGTTTCACCAATTCTCTGGCGATCATTCCATTACAGTTGTTTGCTTATTACGTGGCCGTGGGAAGAGGATGTGATGTAGACAAACCCAGAAATCTGGCGAAATCGGTTACGGTGGAATAGGGAGGAAGACTTCATAGTTAAATAACATTTTCATCACAATTCGGACACAAATCAAATTTATACTAAAGTACATAACGATAAGGAAGCAGACAAAGGGCGCAAGTCGCTTTCGGAAAGAGAGGAGATCATTATGTATGAAAATGATATTTATTCTAATGCCGGAAATGATAGCTATAAAGAGGTAAACGAGGAACCTCAAGCGGAAAAGGAGAAACACAAAGGCGGAGTCTTTCGCAAAATGCTGTTGAGTATCAGTTTGGGGCTTCTCTTTGGTCTCTTTGCAGGAATCGGATTTTATGCTGTGCAGCAGGGGACCGGCATGTTGCAGTCAGACACACAGCTTCCGGGGGATGAGTCTTTTGATATCAAGCAGACTCTAGATGCGGAGAATGTGGATGATATCGTTGAGAATCGGGTGATAAACACTGGCAATCTCACTGTGGTATCCGCAGATATTTCCGATGTGGTGGAAGAGGTCATGCCCGCCATGGTGTCGATCACAAACAATTATACTGCGGAGATCAGCAGTTTTTGGGGACCATCGTACTATGAGCAATATGAAGGCAGCGGTTCTGGCATCATCGTATCGGAGAATGAGACAGAACTGTTGGTCGTGACCAACAATCATGTGGTGGAAGACGCGGATAAATTGTCTGTGACTTTTATCAACGGATCTACGGTGGAGGCGGTGCCCAAGGGGACGGATCCGGAGATGGATCTGGCTGTGGTAGCGATCGCTTTGGACAGTCTGGACGATGACACAAGAGAGGCCATTGCCATTGCGACGCTGGGCGACAGTGATGAGCTGAGATTGGGAGAGCCTGTGATCGCCATCGGAAATGCGCTTGGATATGGTCAGTCCGTGACCAACGGCATCGTCAGTGCGCTTGACCGCAAGATTGAGTTGGAGGACGGTTCCGCAGGCACCTATATCCAGACGAATGCAGCGATCAATCAAGGTAATTCCGGCGGCGCACTCTTAAATATTAAAGGAGAGGTGATTGGTATCAACTCCGTCAAAATTGGCGGGGAGGCAGTCGAGGGCATGGGATATGCCATTCCCATCACATCCGCAAGTCCTATCATCGCCGATATGCTGGAGCGTCAGACTAGAAACAAGGTAGCCGAGGAGGATATGGGCTACATTGGGATTGAACTGCAGGAGGTAACAACCCAGATTTCTCAGATGTTCAATATGCCCGGAGGTATCTATATCACGAACTTGGTAAACGGCGGCGCGGCGGAAGAGGCCGGTCTTATGATAGGTGATATTATCACGCACTTTGATGGTGAGCGGATCACTTCTTACAATGATTTGCAAAGTCTGTTGCAATATTTTGCGGCGGGAGACAGTGTATCCGTTAAGGTGATGCGGCCGGAGAATGGTGAGTATGTACAGTATGATTTTGAACTGACGCTGGGACAGAGGCCCGAATGAGAAAAGAATCAGACATCTTATTTATAAAAACTTCACTTGTGGTTATGGCCGTGTTTCGGTATAATAGAAACAGGTTGTAATAGAAATGGGAGAAGATAGGATGGACGATTTTAAAGAAGTAGATGAAAATGAGTTGAAAGAGCAGGGCGGCGGCCCCATTCAGGAAAAAGGTGACGCTTCCACCACCGCCAACGCGGGGAAGAGTGACAATACCGATTATGAGGATGTGTGTTTTATCTGTCGCAGACCGGAGAGCAAGGCGGGCAAGATGTTCAAGCTGCCCAACAATATCTGTGTCTGTAATGACTGTATGCATAAGACGATGGAGACCGTCAGCCAGTTTGACTATCAGGGCATGTTGAGCAATCCCAACTTTCAAAACGAGTTGGACCAGTTTTCCAGACAGAATGGATTCCCCAGCATCAGTTTTGTCAATCTGGCAGATCTGCAAGGTGATGGCGGGATCCCCAACAAGCAGAAGCTCAAGAAAAAGAAGAAAAAGCAGGAGAATGAGCCTGTGCTGGATATTCGCAATATTCCGCCGCCCCATCGAATCAAGGCAAGTTTGGACGAGTATGTGGTGGGACAGGAGCACGCCAAAAAGGTGATCTCTGTGGCGGTATACAACCACTATAAGCGGGTGGCGACCAACACCATGGACGAGATTGAGATCGAGAAGTCCAATATGCTGATGATCGGGCCCACCGGCTGTGGCAAGACGTATCTGGTTAAGACGCTGGCAAGGCTTTTAGATGTGCCGTTGGCCATTGCGGATGCGACTTCCCTGACTGAGGCGGGATATATCGGAGACGATATCGAGAGCGTGGTATCTAAGCTGCTCGCCGCCGCGGACAATGATGTGGAGAAGGCGGAGCGAGGCATCATTTTTATAGACGAGATTGACAAGATTGCCAAGAAGAAAAATACCAACACTCGCGATGTCAGCGGGGAGAGTGTGCAGCAGGGTATGCTGAAGCTCCTCGAGGGAGCGGAAGTGGAAGTGCCCGTAGGCGCCAACAGCAAGAACGCCATGGTTCCTCTTGCCACGGTGAATACCAGAAATATCCTGTTCATCTGTGGCGGTGCGTTTCCGGATCTGGAGGATATCATCAAGGAGAGGCTGAGAAAAACGGCGTCCATCGGCTTTAACTCTGAGCTGAAGGACAAGTATGACAAGGACAAGAATATTTTGTCCAAGGTGACGGTGGAGGATATCAGAAAGTTTGGCATGATTCCTGAGTTTATCGGCCGTCTTCCGGTGATCTACACGTTGGAAGGCCTGACCAAGGAGATGTTGGTGAAGGTGCTCAAGGAGCCCAAGAACGCTATTTTAAAACAATACCAAAAGCTTTTGGAGTTGGACGAGGTCAAGCTGGAATTTGAGGATGAGGCGTTGGAGGCCATTGCCGAGAAAGCCCTAAAGAGAGATACGGGCGCCAGGGCGCTGCGCTCGATCATTGAAGAATTTATGCTGGACATTATGTATGAGATCCCGAAAGATGACAATATTGGCAAGGTACTGATCACAAGGGATTACATCGAAGGGACGGGCGGCCCTGTCATCGACATTCGGAGCAGCCATCTGCAGGAAGCTGCGGAGGGCGCAAGAGAGGTTTTGGTGAGTCAGGAATAAGGTCGTGTAGAGCGAGGAGATAAAGGTACAAAGAGAGATATAAAAAAGCAGGGAGACCGCGAAACAACAAGGCGGTTTTCCTGCTCTTTTTTGACAGAAGATTTTTCTTTCAGGAATTTTTGCCATATCCTTTGGACAGGATCAGGTCGATCACTTCATCCACGTATTCTTCACAGAGCTCAGAATTATCTGCTTCGACCATAACGCGGATCAAAGGCTCTGTTCCGCTCTCGCGAACTAAGATTCTGCCGTTATCGTTGAGACGTTTTGTGATATCGGAAATCTTTTCCACGATCTCCGGATCAGAAAGCGCAGCAGCCTTGTCTGTGACCGATACATTGCGCAGCACTTGGGGATAAATCTTCACCGGCACCGCCAACTTGCTCAGGGGAGTCTTTTTTTCCAGCATGACTTCCATCATTTTGATGGCGGTCAAAATACCGTCGCCGGTGGTGGCGTATTTCTTAAAGATGATGTGGCCGGAGGGCTCTCCGCCCAGGCGGTAGCCGTTTTGCACCATATTTTTGTACACATATTTGTCGCCGACAGCGGTTTTTTCGTATTCGATACCGGCGGCGTCAAACGCCTTGTACAGCCCCAGATTGGACATGACCGTGGTGACAACCTTGTTGCCGTTGAGCTTGCCGCGTTCCTTCATATACATGCCGTATATGTAGAGGATGCGGTCTCCGTCTATCAGATTCCCATTCTCGTCTACACAGAGACAGCGATCTGCGTCCCCATCGAAGGCAAATCCTACATCTAATTGATTCTCAACCACGAATTTCTGTAGACCCTGGATATGCGTGGATCCGCAATCCGTGTTGATATTCAGGCCGTCAGGCTGGTTGTTGATCACATAAGTCTTGGCGCCCAAAGCGTCGAATACACTCTTGGCAATCATCCATGCGCTGCCGTTGGCGCAGTCCAATCCCACTTTCTTATCCTGGTAGGAGCGGGTCGCCAGGGAGATCAGATAGCCAATGTAGCGATTGCGTCCGGCCGCGTAGTCTACCGTGCAGCCGATATGCTCCCTCTCCGCATAGGGTATCTTCATGGACATGTCATCCAAGTGCCTTTCTATCTCTGAGATTGTATCCTCATCCATTTTTTCTCCATTGGAGTTGAGCAGCTTGATCCCGTTGTCATAGTAGGGATTGTGGCTGGCGGAGATCATAATACCGCAGTCAAAAGAGTCCGTCCTGGTCACATAGGAGACGCTGGGGGTGGTGGTGACGTGGAGCAGATAGGCATCCGCACCGGATGCTGTGAGTCCTGCCACCAGAGCATACTCCAACATGTAGGAGGAGCGGCGCGTGTCCTTGCCGATCACTACCCTGCACTTGTCGTTGGGGGCGGAAGGATTGGGTTCGTGTCTGTAATACCAACCCAAAAAGCGTCCGATCCGGTATGCGTGGTCTGCAGTCAGATTTTTGTTGGCTTCGCCGCGGAAGCCGTCAGTTCCAAAATACTTGCCCATAATTGTATTTCCTTTTCTAATGTGAATTTATACTGATGTCATGTCTGTATATTATTATACTGTCTTTGGAGAAAGTTAGCAACTTGTTTATGTTATAGTCCTTTGAAAAATTGTTTGCAGTCAAAAGCCTCCCTTGTTTTCTCTTATGAACCCACTATCGTCCCGCCATTCGGATGGAGCACCTGCCCTGTCATATAGCTCGAATCGTCCGATGCGAGAAACACATAACAGGGAGACACTTCACAGGGCTGACCTGCTCTATCCATTGGAACATGAGAGGTTTTCTTCCCGAATGTCGCGACCTCTTCCGCCGAATAGGAAGCTGGGATCAATGGAGTCCATATGGGGCCAGGTGCCACTCCGTTTACTCTGATCCCTTCCTCCACAAGCGACAGGGAAAGTGATCTCGTCAAAGCCACGATCGCGCCCTTTGTGGCACTGTAATCTATCAGATCTTTATTTCCCTGATAGGCGGTCACAGAAGTGGTGTTGATGATACTTCCGCCCCTTTTCATATATGGCAGCGCGTATTGGATCAAATAAAAAAACGAAAATACATTATTTTTGAAGGTACATTCCAACTGTTCATGGGATATGTCCAAAATACTCCGCTGAATAAATTGAACCGCATGATTATTTACCAGGATATCCAGTTTTCCAAAACATTTGATCGTTTTTTCCACACAATATCGTGCAAAGGCCGGATCTTTTAAGTCCCCGCACATAAGCAGGCACTTGCCGCCCAATTCTTTTATCCTTTCAGCCGTGTCCTTTGCGTCCCTCTCTTCATCATAGTAAACGATCCCCACAGAGGCGCCTTCTTTGACAAAATCATAGGCGACTGCTCTTCCGATCCCGCTGTCGCCGCCTGTGATCAGTGCAACCTTGTTTTCAAGTTTACTGCAGTTTTTCCCACATTCAGAAATCGGTATAGGGTTCATGACATATTCCAATCCCGGCTGTCTGTCTTGGTGCTGCGGGGGAAAGGCCATGTCGCCTTTGCTGAAATCTCTCACACAATCATATTTTATACTTGTACTCATGTCAAAATTATTCCTGTTAGACTTATTATATTGTATACATCTTGGCAGGGAATGTTGACTTCGCAAAAGGCGCCGAATGGCTGCACTGTTACACTTTCAGAAACAAAAGATACAAATTTTCGGGAACCTTTTCCCCGCCAGAAGTATCATATAAGGGCAAATTATGGAAACGCCATCCTGACCTTTCAGCCGGAATAATCGATGAAACTATATTGTCCCAAACAGGCATGACATACGCCAGCCAGACGCGGTAGCGTATAGCTGCAATTTTATCGAAAAACGGAGGATTTGATGCTATTTAATCACTGAAATATCAAGTTGTTGATTTGATTCTTTAATAAAACCTTATAATGATGTAGGTGTCAAAAGTCATTTTTCCAAAGTCTTTTGACACATATACAGT
>JAMPHU010000076.1 GCA_023663225.1 Candidatus Gastranaerophilales bacterium | reverse complement strand
ACTGAGCCACGCGCCGAAGTATGAAATTTTTCCAACTGCCATTACGTCCCGAACGTAGCGCTCTACCAAGCTGAGCCACGCGCCGCTAACATTACAATAATAAATAATATGGATGAAATTGTCAAGTAAAAGTGGAAATCTTTCGGGTTAAACTTATAAATTTTCCACTTCAGCTTCTATATGTCCACTTTTTCAGATATTGCTTTTTCCAATGTGTGTTGTTACAATATTATAAAATAGCGATGAAACAGGCTTGCATATTCACACAACAGAAGTAGAAAGCGAATACCCTGTAGTATTTAAAATTACATTAGATTAAGGGATATGAAATCACGATTGAAGTTGCAAATTCGCTTGAGGGCCGAACGGTTGGTGACAGAGGAAGGAGAAGCCGGTCATGGAGACAGAACGTTATCAAACGACAGTGATCTTGAAAAAGGGTGAGGGCCGCACGATCAAGGCGGGCGGCATGTGGATATATGACAATGAGATCGACAAGATTCAGGGAGAGTTTGTCGAGGGAGATATTGTGGCCGTGCAGGACTTTGACGGTTATTTTATGGGATGCGGATATATCAATACACGTTCTAAGATCACAGTCCGCCTGCTTTCTCGAAAAAAGGGCACGGTCGTCGATGACGCGTTTTTCTGTGGGCGAGTGCGCGACGCCTGGAACTATCGCAAAGAGGCCATTGACACCTCCAGTTGTCGGATTATATTTGGAGAGGCGGATTTTCTCCCGGGGATTACGGTCGATAAATTTGAAGATGTGTTGGTAGTGGAATCACTCGCGCTGGGAATTGACAGATGGAAGATGGTCATTGTAGACGCGCTTCGGGAGGTTTTGGCGGAGGATGGCGTATCGATCAGAGGCGTCTATGAGCGCAGTGACGCCAAGGTGCGCGAACAGGAGGGAATGGAGCGCTGTAAAGGCTTTATCGGGGAGCCTTTTGACACAAAGGTTCAGATCATGGAGAATGGAGTAAAATACATTGTAGATGTGAAAGATGGGCAAAAGACTGGATTTTTCCTGGATCAGAAGCACAATCGCGCCGCGATACAGCGTTTTTGCAAGGGTAAAGAGGTGTTGGATTGTTTTACCCATACGGGTTCTTTTGCGCTAAATGCCGGCATCGCCGGAGCAAGGAGTGTGCTGGGTGTGGACGCTTCTCAGTTGGCGGTGGAACAGGCGCGGGAAAATGCTGTGCTGAATCATTTGGAGGATGTGGTCTCATTTCAATGCGAAGATGTCTTTGAGCTGCTTCCCAGGTTGGAGGCGGAGGGCAAAAATTTTGATGTGGTGATCTTAGACCCGCCGGCGTTCACAAAATCCCGCAATTCTATCAAAAATGCTGTCAAGGGTTATCGGGAGATCAATCTCAGGGGTTTGAAACTGGTGCGGGATGGCGGTTATCTGGCTACTTGCTCTTGCTCTCATTTTATGGATCCGGAATTGTTTGCAAAGACGATCCGAGAGGCAGCGAACGGTGCGCATAAAAGGCTGCGTCAGGTGGAGTTTTGCACGCAGGGATGCGACCATCCTATCCTGTGGGCCGCGGACCAGTCTTATTATTTGAAGTTTTATATTTTTCAAGTGGTGAATGAGAGGTAGTGACGAATATGACTATGGTATTGCGTAATGACCAAAGAATACTGAAGGCAGGAGAATACGAGGACGAGATCCGCTCAATCTTGAGCAGACTTACTTTGGAGGAAAAGATTTCCATGATCCATGGAAGCGGCATTTTTCGTACAGCTCCCGTGGAACGGCTGGGAATACCGGCGCTGAAAATGTCGGATGGCCCCATGGGAGTTAGACAGGAGTTTCCGGATGACAGTTTGCGGCCTGTGGGAAACAGTGATGATTATGTGACGTACAATCCCAGCAACAGCGCGCTGGCGGCTACCTGGAATACGGAGTGTGCTTACAAGTGTGGGCAGGTTTTGGGCGAGGAGGCGAGAGGGCGTGGCAAAGATGTGATCCTGGCGCCTGGTATCAATATTAAGCGGGATCCGTTGTGTGGCCGCAATTTTGAGTATATGAGCGAGGATCCCCGATTGATCGAGGCGATGGTAGTTCCTTTTATCAAAGGCGTGCAGGAGAGCGATGTGGCGGCGTGCGTCAAGCATTTTGCCGCCAATAACCAGGAGACGGATCGCTTTCAGGTGGACACGCTTGTGGATGAGCGTTCCCTACAGGAAATTTACTATCCCGGTTTTCGCGCCGCAATCCACCAAGGCGGCTCCTATTCCCTGATGAATGCGTACAATAGATTGAATGGTATACATTGCAGCGAAAATCGGGAGTTGCTGGATCATGTGCTGCGGGAGGAGTGGGGATATGACGGTACTGTCATAAGTGATTGGGGATCCGTGCATACCACGAAAGGGGCGGCAAACGCTTCTCTTGACGTAGAGATGCATACGTCCATAGATTTTGATCAGTACTATTTTGCCCAACCCTTGTTGCAGGCGGTACGAGACGGCGAAGTGCCGGAGGAACAGATTGACAGGAAGGTGGAGAATATCCTGCGGATGATGTTCCGTTTAAAGATGATCGGGCCGGAGGCAGATACGCGTAAAGCTGGCTGTTACAATACCCCGAAGCATCAGTCTGTCATGAGGCAGGCGGCCCACGAGGCGATTCTTTTGTTGAAGAATGAGGAACATGTGCTGCCTATCAGGGAGGGGCGCAAGCGTAAAATTGCGCTGATCGGTCAGAATGTAGAGCAATTTCATGCAGGCGGAGGCGGCAGCGCAGAGATAAAGGCATTTTACGAGATTTCGCCCCTGTTGGGACTCAAGCAGGCATTGGGCGGCAATGTGCAGGTGGTCTATGCCCCGGGATATTATATTCCAGGAGAAAAGGGTGTGAATCAGATGGACTGGAGCAATCCCTGTCTGGAACGCCAGGTAATGTCTGGAGAGAAAAACCGTAACGGGGAGACAAAAGAGACACCGGGTATGCGGGAAGAGATTCTCAGGCAGCGGGAAAAATTTAAGGCGGAGGCCTGCGCGTTGGCAGCGGATGCGGACGAGGTGATTTTTGTAGGCGGATTGAATCACGACTATGATCAGGAAGGGAGAGACCGCACAGAGATGAAGCTGCCATATGGGCAGGACGAGTTGATCAAAGCGTTGTTGGATGTAAAACCTGACATGATTGTCGTAATGGTGGCCGGTTCTCCTGTGGAAATGCCTTGGCTGTCTCGGACGAAAGCGCTGATATGGTGCTATTATTCCGGTATGGAGACAGGCAATGCGCTGGCGGATATTCTGCTGGGCAAGATCAGCCCTTCCGCGAAGCTTCCGGAGACCTTCCCCGTATCTTATGCAGACACTGTGACGGCCAGGAATGGGCAGTTTGGAAAGGTGGGAGCTGTAGAGTACCAGGAGGGGATCTTCGTGGGTTACCGCTATTATGAGAAGGAAGGCGTGAAGCCGGCGTTTCCTTTTGGATTTGGTCTATCCTATACCGAGTTCGCCCTGAGAGATCCGGTGGTGGAGGAAAACCGATTCAAAGCGGCAGATTCTATGGAACAGGAACAGGCAGATATAGATGACATAGCTGTCACAATATCGCTGGAAGTGGAAAATATTGGTGAAATGTTCGGCGCTGAAGTGGTACAATGCTATGTGGAAGACTGCGAGTGCAGTGTGGAGCGGCCGATCAAGGAGCTTGGAGCATTTCAGAAGGTTTTCTTGAACCCTGGAGAAAAACAGCGGGTGAAGCTGGAACTTCCCTGCCGCGTGTTTGCGTTCCACGACGTGGAGCGGAAGGCGTTTGTGGTAGAGTCGGGAAGGTTCCTGCTGCATATAGGAAACTCTTCGCAAAATTGTCCTCTTTGTGTGGAAGTGATAAAGTTCTAAATGTGATAAGATTGTTTAGGCAAGTTTTTGAGGATATCAGAGGTTGGTCACGATGTGGGATGTGGTCTTAGATACAATAATAGACGGAATAAAACTGATTCCCTTTCTGTTTTTGACTTATCTTGCTATGGAATATTTGGAGCACAGAACGGGTAGTCAAGCGCAGCGTATAGTAAAAAAAGCGGGAAAAATGGGGCCTTTGATCGGAGGTGTGCTGGGGGCGGTTCCGCAGTGTGGTTTTTCTGCGGCGGCGTCCAATTTATATGCGGGCAGGGTGGTGAGTATGGGAACATTGCTGGCTATTTATCTCTCCACTTCCGATGAGATGCTTCCGGTGTTGATCTCAGAGCAGGCTCCGGCAGGGCTGATCCTGCGAATTTTGTTGTGCAAGGTGTTCATTGGTGTGTTGGCAGGGTTTGTCATAGATCTGCTTTGCGGACGCAGACAAGAACAGCACCATATCCATGATATCTGTGAGCAGGAGCACTGTCATTGTGAGGAGGGTATTCTTCGCTCAGCGGTAAGTCATACTTTAAAGATTACCGTATTTATCATGCTTGTCACTTTTGTTTTGAACTTGCTTTTGCATTATGTGGGGGAGGATGTGCTGGGGAGAATGATGTTGAATCGTCCGGTGCTGGGGCCCGTCTTGTCGGGGATTGTGGGACTGATTCCAAATTGCGCGTCTTCCGTGGTCATCACCCAATTATATTTGCAAGGAGTGATAAGCGCGGGAGCTATGATATCCGGACTGCTGGCAGGCTCCGGCGTAGGATTGGCGGTGTTGTTTCGAGTCAATCACAGCAAATGGGAAAATATACAAATTGCTCTTTTGCTGTATGTGGTAGGCGTGTTGGTCGGTATTTTGATGGATACATTCGTTCTCAAATTTTTTTGAAAAAATGCTTGCAAAATGTAGGACAGTGTGATAATATAGTACACGTGCTGTGAACGCGCCTTACAGAGGATGCACCGCTAGCTCAGTTGGTAGAGCACCTGACTCTTAATCAGGGTGTCCAGGGTTCGAGCCCCTGGCGGTGCACTTGAAGAACTGTTTTTGAGGACATAAGAGCCTTGGGGACGGTTCTTTTTTTGCGTGTTTCTGAAAGCTCTGCAAACACAGCGTCCTGCGGTTTCTCTGAGCTATGCTCGCACGAGCGAGAGAAACTGCAGGACGCTGTGTTTATAGCTCGTCAGCGCGGCATGAGCAGCGAAGCTGCGAATGGCAAGGCGAACGAGGGAAGGGAATGATGTATAAAGTCCCTGTCTATAGATTTTGATTGAAAAAATGAGGCATTCTCTGTATAATATTCTTGAGAGCAGCAAGTAAGCCAGATGTGTGGAAAGGAGTCTAACAATGGAGGTATTGGATATGACTGTTGAAGAAAAAAGAGATATGTTGTTGGAAGTATTAGCGGATTTATATACGATTAAGGCGGCTAACAAAGAGGAAAATGCCGTATTGGATCACAAAATAAAGGTCACTGAAAAGCGGTTAGAAGTTTTAGGAGTTACAGATTTATCAGATATAAAACCATAAGTCAGGAAATGGGAGTTTGTAGAAAACTTAGATTAATATAACGGGGCTGTCGCATTATAGCTGAAATTGCTATCGTGCGACAGTCCCGTTATAGATAAGCGTTTATTCAGATTTCAAGACGCTTCCGTCCACGGCGTCAATTAAACAGTAATAGGTTGAAGAATCATTGGGGTTTCCAAAAACGATCCAATAAGCCACATCTCCCGCATGTTCAGGATCCTCTTGCTCTGATATCTCCCGCACTGTGATTGCCACAGAACCGTCCCGATATTTCATGATTTCTTTTCCTTGTGCCGCCTCTCCAAGCTCTGACTCCATCTGTTTCGTTGCAATTTCTATTGCTTCTTCTTGGCTGATTCCGCCGACATTCCGTATCTCTTCTCGCAACTGATCTTGTTCCGCCTGCATCTGTGTCTTTACTTCCTGCGCCGCAGAACTCTGAGAAACGGCATAGCTCATCTTATGTTGAAAATCAATAATTTCCAAAAGCTCCTCGTCTGTCATTTCATGAGTCGGCAGGTGAAAAACGCCTGTAGACCGGATATAGCAGAGCATTTCCTCTGTCGCATCCTCCGCATGATCCACCTGTGCAATGACATTCTCGGGGAATTGCCCGTCCTTATATGCCTGCCAAAGCTCCTTGTCGCGTTCTTTTTCTCCGTCAGAATACTCCCTTGAAAAAACGTCTTCATCAGTAGAAATGGACTGAACCATATCGTTGATTTCCTGCACTTCTTCCTTGGGAATATTCTCCATTCTCTCATTTATCACACTTGTCACAAACGCTCGAACCGGAAAACCGGCTACACCCACCATCAGTATAAGCGCCGCAGCCGCCGTCGCGATCCTTCTCCAGTCCCACATGTTTGAAGTAATGACTGCCCCTGTTTTCTCCTGAACAATGGTCTGTATATTTCTCAAATTTTTCCTGCTATATCTTTTCATGTGTCTGCTCTCCTTCCTAATTCGTCATCATTTTTTTTAGTTTTTGTTTCACGTAGTACAATTTGTTTTCTACTTGTTTTTTGGGTATGTCCAGCACAACCGCAATTTCTGCCGGTTTTTGCTCATAATAATATCGCCTGATAATCAACTCCTTCTCTTTCTCATCGAGTTCATCAATACAGGATAATAATTGCGCATACTCCGCGTCAGTCGTTGCAATCTCAGAATATACAGGGATTTCAGCTACAATTTCCTCTACAGGCAGTTCCCGTTTCCTGATAATTTGACGATATCGGTCAAGCGCCTTTGACCTTGCAACCACCGTAAGCCATGTAGACAGGCTGCCTTTATCAGGATCATACTTTTCGGGATACCGCCATAAGTGAATGAATACATCTGCTACACATTCCTCTACATCCTGGACAGAAGCAGCATTTATTAAAATCGGTGCTGCAATCTTCCAAAGGAGTTTTGAATATTTCCGCACGACAAATGCCAGCATTTGCTCATCCTGCTTGATAATTGCTAAAATTATTTTTTTGTCATTCAGTATCAACACCTCTTTCTTCAACAGTACATTTAACTGATCAGTCATATATATTACGAACAAAAATTTCAAAAACACTTACTTTATTTCCAATATATTATAATTCAATCTAAAAAACAGATCAAAAAAATAATGAAGTCTATGAAAAAGAATGATAAAATAAATCAAAAAGATACGCAAGCGGTCGTTTGATGCCGATCGGATGGAAAAGAATAAAAAGATAATGGAAGAGAGGTATTTCGCTTAGATGAAAAAAGGGAAAGCAGACAAAGCGATTCTATCTGTTGGATTTGTGATCATGTTGACGGTGTTATTGTGTGCCTGCGGGGATGGCGCGGAGAGCCGGACAGAAGAATCTTTGTCTACAAATTTGAATATTGGTTCGACCAGTCAAATGGGGCCTGACGATATTCCTAACAGTGCCAATGCCTCACTTGCAAAAGAGAATGTTTTCCGTGTCAACGAAGTGGAGCTCCCCGAACTGGAGGATGGCTGCAGAGCCAGCGTGGAATGTACAGCATATTGGGATGACAGAATCTATGCGGTCATGAGAATAACGGAGTGGGAAAGTGACAGTAAATCATACTGTGTTCTTTCCATGGATGAAAGCGGAAATATTTTCCAGACAGATTTTTTGGAGATGCCGGAACATGACGCAGCCCGTTATAGCGATTTTGTGATTGGCGCTGATGGAAGAACTTATGCTATGTGTCAATATGAATCCTCTTCCGCAAATGATTTCACAGGGCAGTCTGCAAGCGAGCGGCATCAATATGTGTGCTGCTGGCAGACAGATGGTAAGCTTTTGTGGCAGTCGGAAGTCTGTACAGACAGCGGGGAGGATTTGAGCGTTTGGTCAATTTTCCTGACGGCGGACGGCTCTCTGGAATTGATTATGACAGGGGAAGATGCGTACAGACTCTCTGTAGAGAATGACGGCAGTCTGTCGGAATCGGACAAAGAAAAGCTTTCTGGTGAGACATTTAAGGTGCTGGAGAACTGCCGGAGGTTGATACGAAAAACAGATGGTTCTTGTCTGCTGTTGTGTCCGGAAAGGGAGGGTGGACTCAATTTAGTAAAATATGAAGTGGAGACGGATACGCTGGGTGAAGTATGTAAACTGCCGGATGACCTTTTGATGACTTCTTTAAGCAGTACAGTCTTTTCGGCGGGCGTGGAAAGCGATCTGATTTATGCGGGCAAGGCGGGCGTATTTGTCTATAATATGGGTGATGAGAAGAGCAGTCTAAAGATGGATTACATCAATTCCGACAGAAATCTTACGGATATATATTCTCTTTTGGAGCTGGACGAGACCCATTTTTTCCTGTTTTATCACGAGGATTACACAAGGGAATTGAAGGCCGGCGTTTTTGAGTATGTGAGGCCGGAAGAGATACCGGATAAAGCAGTTGTCATATTGGCTGGCCTTGCCGTGAACGCTGGTATCAAAAGTCGGGTCATCCAATACAACAGGGAGAGCAGCCAGTACAGAGTTGTGGTAAAAGAGTATGCGTCCGGTGAAATGCTGAATCTTGATATTGTTTCCGGTCATATGCCCGATATTTTGATGGTGGAGAGTCTTCCCAATGGGGAATCCATCCCCGTGGAAAGTTATATGAAAAAAGGATTGATTGCAGATATCGGGGCGTTGATTGAGAAAGACGAGGAGTTATCAGGACAGGAGTTTATGGATAACGTGTTTGCCGCTTATTCTGTGGATGGTAAATTGATGTATGTAGTCCCTTCGTTTCAGCTCTCCACGATAGCGGCAAAAACCTCCCTTGTGGGGGATGGGAACGATTGGTCTATGGAGAGGATGGCGGAGGTATTTGGCGGGATGCCTCCCAATGTCCAATTGCTGGACGGACTGGACAGAAGTACCTTTTTGAATATGTTTATGAGATATCGAGGGAATGATTTCATTGACAGGGAGACGGGAAAATGCACCTTTGATTCCCAGGAGTTCATTGATATAATGGAGTTTGCGTATACGCTGCCGGAAATCGGAAGTTTTGCAGGAGAAAGCGAGGAGGCATACATGCTGCAATACCTTGAGGACAGGACGCTGCTCTTGGAATTGTATGTCTGGTCGTTTTCGCAAGAAGTGGATGAGAGGCTTTTTTTCATGCTGAACGGATATCTGGGAGGGGATTATGTTTTTGTAGGATTTCCGGGGGCCTTGGCAGAATCGACGGGAAACGGGCAAGGCGCCATACTCTGGGGGGAGAATGTGATGGCTCTTTCTGCCGTGTCTGAAAATGGAGACGGCGCCTGGGATTTTGCAAAATATTATCTGACAGAGGAATATCAGAAAAACTTAGAGAGCAGTCTGCCTGTCCGAAGGGATTTATTTGAGGAATGGGCCAAGGAGGAAACAGTGCGTTCCTATTATATCGCTGAAAGCGGGGAGAGGGTAGAGTATGACCTCAGTTTATACCAGAATGGGGAGGAGATTGTCGTGCCGCCGCTTGATCAGGGGCAGTTGGAGGAGCTGATCGCTTATGTGGAGTCTGTTACTACCATTCCTTTTGAAGACAAGAATGTGATGAACATTATCAACGAAGAAATGGGAGCCTATTTTGCCGGACAAAAAGAAGCAGAGGTGACAGCAAAGTTGATTCAGAACAGGGTGCAGCTCTATCTGAGCGAGCAATGAGTCCTGCGATGTGCTTGCACGATCAGTACATTGTCCTGTTTGCGAAATTTGTTTTTATATGTTAAGATGAGTCATGTTGCGAATGGCAAAACTTGCAATGGATCGCGGCAGCTTTTTAGTTGAGGAGGTTTGAAAGTATCATATGACACCGATTTTTGACACACATGCACATTATGACGATCTTGTTTTTGACGAGGACAGGGCGGAATTGCTCTCGGAGCTTCCCGAGAATCATATTGCAAAGGTGGTAAATGTGGGAGCCCATCTGGAGGCGTGTAAAAAAGCCAGGGAATTGGCGGAGACCTATGAGCATGTATTTTGTACAGCCGGAGTTCACCCAAGTGATGTGGCAGAACTCACCCAGGAGGACATTACATGGCTGGGAGAACAGTGCAAATATGATAAGTGCGTGGCTGTAGGGGAGATCGGACTGGATTACCATTGGGAGGAGCCGGTTCCGGACGTGCAGAAAAAGTGGTTTGTGCGGCAGCTTGCCTTGGCGAGGGAGCTTGCTATGCCAGTCATCATTCACTCGCGGGATGCGGCAAAGGATACGGTAGATATTATGACCGCGGAGCGCGCCGGAGAGCTGGGAGGAGTGGTGCACTGTTATTCCTACACGAAGGAAACCGCCAAAATTTTTCTGGATATGGGATTTTATTTTGGCATCGGAGGCGTTCTCACTTTCAAAAATGCCAAAAAGCTGAAAGAGGCCGTGGAATATATTCCCATGGATCGCATTGTGCTGGAGACGGACGCGCCCTATCTCTCCCCTGAGCCCAATCGCGGAAAGCGCAACAGTTCCCTGAATATACCCTATATTGTGACAGCTATGGCGCAGATCAAGGGCATCTCCGAGGAGGAAGTGCGTGCCGCGGCCTGGGAAAATTCCCATAAACTGTACCGCCTGCCGTTGTAACGGCGAAGCAGAATTTCCAAAAACTTTCCTTTTCAGAAAAAATGATATATGATATAATATACGCGATGGCAGCGAGACCAACGGCATATATAAGTGAGGTAGATAGATGACAAAGATAATATGCGTAAGATTCCGCACAGCGGGTAAGATATATTTTTTTGATCCGGTAAATTTTGAGATAAAAAAAGGCGACAACGTGATCGTGGAGACTGCACGGGGAATTGAGTACGGCACGGTGGTCTCCAATGTGCGCGAAGTGGAGGATGAGGAGATTGCGCAGCCGTTGAAGCCGGTGATCCGCATAGCTAATGCCCGTGACAACGAGCAACAGGCGAACAACAAACAGAAGGAGAAAGATGCGTTTAAAATCTGTCTGGAAAAGATTCACAAGCACGGCTTGGAGATGAAGCTGATCGACGCGGAATACACGTTTGACAATAATAAAGTACTGTTTTACTTTACCGCCGACGGACGGATTGATTTCAGAGAGTTGGTGAAAGATCTGGCGGGTGTGTTCAAGACGAGGATCGAACTGCGGCAGATCGGCGTCAGGGACGAGACTAAGATCGTAGGCGGGATCGGTATCTGTGGTCGGGTGTTGTGTTGTCACAGCTATCTGTCCGACTTTATTCCTGTGTCTATCAAGATGGCCAAGGAGCAGAATCTCTCCCTGAATCCCACAAAGATTTCCGGCGTGTGCGGGCGGCTTATGTGCTGCCTGAAAAATGAGGAGGAGATTTACGAGGAGCTGAACAAACGGCTTCCCAGTCCGGGGGATCATGTTACCACAGACGACGGTTTTAAAGGCGAGGTACAGAGTGTCAATGTACTGCGTCAACTGGTGAAAGTGGTCATCAATGTGGACGACGAGAAAGAGATACGAGAGTATGAGGTAGGCAGGCTCCACTTCAAGAAAAGGCATAGCAAAAAGGAAAAAGTGGATATTTCCCGCGAAGAGATGAAAGAGTTGGAGCGTCTGGAGAAGGATACAAAGCAGGAGGGGAAGTCAAAGCTCGATGACAATTAATCTGAAAGAAAACGAGCGTCTGGACGATCTACAGAGGAACGGTTATCGAATCATACAAGATCCGGACAGATTTTGTTTTGGCATGGATGCGGTGCTTTTGTCCGGTTTTGTTCGGACGAAGGAAACGGATATTGTGTTGGATCTGGGCACCGGCACCGGTATCATTCCCCTTCTTATGGAAGGCAAGACAAAATGCCGCCATCTGACAGGTCTGGAGATTCAGGAGGAGAGTGCGGATATGGCGCGAAGAAGCGTGGCGTTGAACGGTCTGTCAGATAGGATTGATATTATAACAGGAGACATTAAAGAAGCAGACCATATTTTCCAGTCTGCTTCTTTTGATTGTATTACCTGTAACCCGCCCTATATGATAGCGGATCATGGGTTGGTCAATCCCAATGAACCGAAGGCAATCGCCCGTCACGAGATTCTCTGTACGCTGGAGGATGTGATCCGTATGACAGCAAAGCTTTTAAAAACGGGCGGACATTTTTTTCTGGTACATCGTCCCTTTCGCTTGGCGGAAATTATGACAACACTGTCAAAATATGCCTTGGAGCCAAAGCGGATGCAGTTGGTTTATCCCTATGTGGACAAAGAGCCTAACATGGTGCTTTTGGAGGCGGTTCGGGGAGGCCGATCGCGAATGACGGTTGAGAAGCCGCTTATCGTATACAAAGAGCCGGGTGTGTATATGCCTGAGATCTATGAAATATATGGTTACTAGGATGCCCCTGTGGCAGATGGGAGATTTGTATGGCGGGAACGTTGTTTTTGTGTGCTACCCCGATCGGTAATCTGGGAGATATTACGGAGAGAGTGATCGAGACCTTGAAAAATGTGGATGTGGTCGCCGCGGAGGATACCCGTAACAGTATCAGGCTGTTGAATCACTTTGACATACATACGCCGATGACCAGTTACCATGAGTACAATAAGACAGAGAAAGCGCGGCAGTTGGTAGGGCAGCTTTTAGCCGGGCAGGATATTGCGTTGATCACAGACGCGGGGACTCCGGCCATCTCCGATCCGGGAGAGGTATTGGTGAGGATGTGTCAGGAGAATGGGATTGTCGTGACCTCCCTGCCCGGACCGGCGGCATGTATCACGGCGTTGACCCTGTCCGGCCTTAGCACCGGAAGATTTTGCTTTGAAGGTTTTCTGCCCGCAGATAAAAAAGAAAAAGCGGAAGTATTGGAGGAACTTTCTGAGGAAAGCCGCACGATAATCCTTTATGAGGCGCCTCATCATCTGGTCAGGACATTGCGGGAGCTTTTGGAGGCTCTGGGGGAGCGGCGGATTACCCTGTGCAGAGAATTGACCAAACGCTTTGAAACGATATTGCCGACGACTCTGGAGGCGGCACTGCGATATTATGAGGAGGAAGAACCCAGGGGAGAGTATGTGCTGGTCGTGGAAGGGAAAAGTCGTGAGAGCAGACGTCGGGAAAAAATCGCTTCCTGGGAGAGCATGGATATCGAAGCGCACATGGCTTTCTATGAGGAGCAAGGTATGGAGCACAAGGAAGCCATGAAGCAGGTGGCGAGAGACAGGGGCGTAGGTAAGCGGGATATCTATCAATATCTTCAAAATCTTTTAAAAAGTAATTGACAAGTATATTATGTCTGTGCCGTGCCAATACTAACCTCTGTAAAAAATATTAGGAGGTTACGCATATGAGCAACATTTCAGAACTCGATCTACAGAATTTACGCCATTTGATCGGCGGATTTGACACCTCTCACTGTAAGATGCAGGCGTATGCCGAGCAGGCTACAGACCCGCAGATCAAGCAGTTTTTTGAAAAAGGTGCAAGGTCCGCCATGGACAACAAGCAGCAGCTTATGAAGTTTTTGCAGTAATCGGCTTTTAGGGGAAGCACAATCGTTTCAGAATGGAGGACATTATGCAGGAAAAGACAATGGTAGCAGACACGCTGGCGGGCATCAACGGAGAGTTGACCCGTTATGCGGGTATGATCGCGCAGTCTGAGAACAAGGAATTAAAACAGACTTTGAAGCAGTTCCGCAACGCCTGTGAGCAGTCGCAGGAGGAGTTGTACCAGATCGCCAGATCCAAATCTTATTATGTGCCCGCCAGCAAGGCGACAGAGGAAGAAGTGGCACATGTGAGAGATTTGTTCACGGAGGGAACTCTGTAGGAGCAGAATGGTTCCCGCGAGTAATGAGCTAAAATAGGGTGAAAAACGCCGCCGAGATGGGCGGCGTTTTTCATATTTTTGAAGTCTGCTCATAGGATAGCTATGAGAAGGATTGTTTGACAGTTGTCTGTGTGTTGGAATAAGCGGAAAATAGATGAAAAACAGGCGGACAACTGTAATGCGGAGGCGAAAATGCTAAATTATATTTGGGCGTTTATGATTTTGCTGGGGGTGATCTATGCGGCCTGCACGGGACAGATGAGCGAGGTGACCAACGCCGCCTTAGACAGCGCGGGGGAGGCGATCTCCCTGTGCATTACCATGGCGGGAGTGATGGCGCTGTGGATGGGATTGATGGAGATTGCGAAAGAGGCGGGCCTGATTCGTAAAATGACAAAGGGGATCGGCCCTTTTTTGAATTTTATGTTCCCGGGGATTCCCAAGGGACATCCTGCCAGAGACTACATTGCCACAAATATTATCGCCAATGTGTTGGGGTTGGGTTGGGCATGCACTCCGGCGGGATTGAAAGCTATGGAGGAACTTGCAAAACTGGAGGAGGAGAGAGGCAATCCGGGGTATGTGGCAGAGGGCAGGCGGGAACGCATCGCCAGTAATGAGATGTGCAATTTTTTAATATTAAATATTTCTTCTTTGCAGTTAATTCCTGTGAATATGATCGCTTACAGACAGCAGTACGGCAGCGTGAATCCCGCGGGGATCATCGCGCCTGCGATTCTGGCGACGGCAGTGAGCACAGTGGTGGCAGTGATGTATTGTAAGGGGAAGGATTGGAGGCGGAGAGCGTGAAAAGTGTTTTGTTTGTTATAAAAGTATTTTAATTTTTGTTTATATATGTTATACTGAAATTCAATTATAAAAGAACGCAAGGATGAATGTTATGTATCCAACAATTGACATGAAAGCTACCGGATTGTGTATCCGTAAAATTATGAATCAGCGAAAGCTCACAGTGAAAGACGTACAAAGCTATTTAAATTTATCCAGTGTACAAAGCATATACCATTGGCTGAGCGGACAAAGTATGCCAACGGTTGATAATTTGTATGCTTTATCGGAGCTTTTTCAGATCCCTATCGATGCAATGATTGTAGGAAACAGAACATATCAGATGCCGTCGCTGAACGGATTGTTTTATAGGCGAATGTATGCTTATTACATGGCAGTAAAGGCGTAACATAGTAAAGCAGTCCGGTATTTTGAACTACAGGTTTAATGACATCACTTCATTTGCATGTTACAATTTTAATTAAATAAAATGAAATTGGAGGACAGCAAATGAAGATCAGAACAGATTTTGTAACAAATTCCAGCAGTAGTAGTTTTATTATCGCCAGGAAGGAAGAGCTCTCAGAGCAGCTTAAAGAAATCATTGTAAAGTTTGCGCAAGATGAAATGCTCGGTGAGGAATTGCTTTCCCCCGAAAGCACAGAAGAAGAAATTCAGGAATTTTTTGATGAGTATTATATTGATGATGACAAACAGTCAGATATTCGCCGGGCATTGAAAGATGGTAAAGCAATATATAGCGATTATGTTGTTTTTGAAGAGGCTGATTATAAATATGCAAGGCTGTTTGAGGAACTTTGGGAAAAATTGGAGAACGGCGGAAGAGAAGAATTTGAAATTATTGACGGGGATCTCAGTTATTAGAGGGCGGAATGAATATGAAGATACGAAAAGAAAAAAATTTTCTCTCTCTTTTTGATTCCCAAACGGGCAGATATATTCGGACAGGCATAATAAAAGACGGAAAGGATACAGGTTTTGATCCATTTATGTCATCTTTTCCGGAATTGCTGGATGTGGGTATTATGGGGCATTGCAAGCATGGTCAGAAAGGACTTTGTATAAAGGCGGGGGTTGAATGTTATCAGGATGGTCTACATCAGAAAGAACCCAATATGTGCCTGCAAGATTTTGAAAGTATAGCGCGTCAGTGCAGGCAGCAGACATTTCAGTTTGCACTCGGTGGATGCGGCGATCCGGATCAGCATGAGAATTTTCGGGAAATTCTTGAAATTTGTAATTATGAAAGCATTGTTCCCAATTTTACAACTTCAGGTCTTGGCATAACGAGAGAATTAGCTCGTCTTTGTAAGAAGTATTGCGGTGCAGTGGCAGTAAGTTGGTATCGAAGTGAGTATACTCAAAGCGCCCTTGATCTTTTGGTTAAAGAAGGGGTAAAAACGAATATCCATTATGTTTTAAATAAATTTACGGTCCATGAAGCGGTGGAACGGCTTAGAACTCACAATTTTCCGGAAGGGATAAATGCTATCATATTTCTCTTGCATAAGCCGGTCGGCCTTGGGAAAAAGGAAAACATGATTACGATTGAACATATGGAATTTCAACAGTTACTCCAATTGGCAGTATCCGATAAGATGGCTTACAAGATCGGATTTGATTCCTGTACTGTACCAGCGTTAATTAATGTTGGAAGTAATATAGCGGAAGATAGTTTAGATACTTGTGAGGGTGCACGGTGGTCAGCATACATCTCTTCAAATATGCAGATGATGCCATGCAGCTTTGATAATCAAGAGATGCGCTGGGCAGTTGATTTGAGAAAGCATACTATTGAGGAGGCATGGAACAGCGAGAAATTTGAGGATTTTCGGAATCATTTGAGGGCGGCGTGCCCTGACTGTGAGAATCGGAGAGCATGTATGGGCGGCTGCCCAATCAGACCGGAAATTGTCTTATGTAAGAAAAAAGCGTTGCTTCCATGAGAAGGAGCATGGAAGAGAACAGTATAGTGGAAAAGGAGGCAGCGGAGAGTGTGCGGCTCTCCGCTTTTTTATCAGTGCTGTTTAACGTTCAAAATCTATTGACATGTAAAAGTTTATACAATAATATGAAAGAGTGAAAACGAAATATTTTTCCAATGAAATGATACAGGTGGAAAAGATAAAATACAAGTGATCACCAAGATGGTTACAGGAGAAGGAGACAAGCGGGAAATGAGAAAGCAAACAAAAGGCAAGTGTAAATATTGTGGAAAAGAATATACTTTCAGTTATATGAATAAGCATTTATCAACTTGTGAAGAACGTAAGAAAAAATTGACGGAAGAGACGGGCAGTAAAAAGTGCGGATATTTTGAATTGGCTGTGTATGCCAAATATGACAAAAATTATTGGCTGTTTGTGGAAATGAAAGATACAGCGACGTTAAAGGATTTAGATTGCTTTTTGAGAGATATATGGGTTGAGTGTTGTGGGCATTTGAGCGCGTTTGAGATAGATGGCACTAGTTATAGTGTCAGTCCGCAGAAGGATTTTTTCTGGGGTAGAATTGAAAAGAGCATGAATTGCAAATTGATTTCTGTGTTAAAAAAGGGGGTTCTTTCCTAAGTTTGTTGAGCGTTTTTATATTGTTCCCGTAACAGTACTTT
>JAMPHU010000075.1 GCA_023663225.1 Candidatus Gastranaerophilales bacterium | reverse complement strand
ATAAGCTGTTCTTTTTGCTGCTGCTCTGAATATGATACTTTCCTTAAGAATTATATCATATTTTCCAATATAATGCATTAAAAATTGCTATTTCCTCATCGGCCCAGGTTCCGCAATTCCTCCACCAAGTCCAGATCGGAGCGCTGCACGCGCAGATTGGCGGCGATCGTCTCCTCTCCCGGCCGTGTGACGGCGATCTCGATGACCGTCCCCTCCGGTATCCCTTTCTCTCCCAGAAACACTGTGCGGACAAACGCCTCGAATTTTGGGTGGTTTGTCGTAAATGTATTTTTGGCATTGATCAGCTTCATCAAAATATTTGGATTCATATTCATAGCCTGTCCTCCTATATCACACCCAGCCATTGTAAAGCTTCCCATATTCCGTCTTTTTCCACACTTCCCGTGACGTAATCCGCCAGCGAGAGCACCTCTTTTGTGGAATTTTCCATGGCGATCGCCGTGTGTACACATGATAACATCGGGATATCATTATTGCTGTCACCCACCGCCACAGTGTCCCCCATCGGAATCCCAAGTTTCTCGGCAAGATAACAGATCGCTGTGGATTTGGAATATCCCTTGGACAATATCTCATAAAACCCTTCTTCACGGTCAATGAAGTCCAACTCCCGCTCAAATTCCCGCCGAAACGCCTCCATATCTTCTCGGTTGTCCGTGCGCGCAAAGAGCTTGTCATACTTCCCCGCCGCATGCGTATAGTCCGGAAAATGCAGCCTTTGATACCTTTTGGCGTACTGCCTGAAATAGTCGGAATGGATCTCCTCATCCCTTTTGCAGAACACATTCTCGACCCCTTCCAACAGGGCATCTATGCGGTAGCGCTCCAATGCATCCAATATGTACTGCGACAGCTCGGGAGAAAACGTCTTGTGCATCAAAACCTTGCCCCGATACAATATCATGGTGCCGCAGCCCAGCAAATATCCGTCAAATTCTGCCTGTCCTTCAAAAATACCTTTCACCAGGCACCAGGTCCGTCCTGTATTGATAAAACACAGATGTCCGTTCTCCCTGGCTTTTCGGATCGCGGCGGCAGTACTTTCCGCCATCTTCCCAAAGGCGCTGTTGACCAATGTTCCGTCGATATCAAAAAAAATAGCTTTCATAAACTCCTCTTCCTGCGGCCTTCGCCAAAAACTTGTGCGGAAAGGAAAATCTAATCGTTAGTGAGTATAAACAACGGGCAGCACGCTTTTGCGAACTACCCTTATGTTAACAAAAGGAGTGCCGCAGCACTCCCTGATACGCTTATGCAAGTTTGGACTTTGCCAACTCTGCCAGGGTCTTAAACCCTTCAGCATCGTTCACAGCCAACTCCGCCAGCATCTTCCTGTTCATATCAACCTCTGCAAGCTTCAGACCATACATGAACTTGCTGTAAGATAAGCCGTTGAGACGTGCCGCCGCATTGATACGCGCGATCCAAAGTTGTCTGAACTGACGCTTTCTCTCTTTCCTGCCCGCATAGGAGCTGGCCAGAGCTCTCATAACAGACTGCTTCGCCACTCTGTACTGCTTACTTCTGGCTCCTCTGTAACCCTTTGCAAGCTTTAATACTCTATTATGTTTCTTCTTGGCATTCAAGCCACCTTTAATTCTTGCCATGTCTACTTCTCCTCCTTACCAGCATTATAAATAGGGCAAAATCTTCTTCATATTCTTTACATTTGTTGCATCGGTAATAGTAGGCTTTCTGAGATTGCGCTTTCTCTTGGTAGTCTTTTTGGTCAAGATATGGCTCTTGTAAGCCTTCGATCTCCTTAACTTACCTGTTCCGGTTGCTTTAAAACGCTTAGCTGCTGATCTGCTTGTCTTCATTTTTGGCATAACGGTTTCCTCCTAAACTTTTCATAATCTATTTTAACTAACGCGATTACCGCTTTTCAGTTAAAAACATTGTCATACTCCGTCCCTCCACCTTGGGAGCCTTATCCATCACAGCAATGTCCGACAGACTCTCTGCAAAATCGTCCAGGATATGTTTGCTGTTGTTCATATGAGCCATCTCCCTTCCTCGGAAGCGAAGCGTCACCTTTACCTTATCCCCCTTGGTGAGAAACTTTCTGGCCGCACTGATCTTGGTGTTCAGATCATTCTTATCGATATTGGGCGAAAGCCTGATCTCCTTGATCTCCACTGTCCTCTGCTTCTTGCGGGCTTCCTTCTCCTTGCGAAGCTGCTCGTACTTGTACTTTCCATAATCAACAATCTTACAAACGGGAGGATTAGCCGTAGGCGCGATCTTCACCAGATCCAGCCCCGCTTCCTCGGCAAGCTTCATCGCTTCCCTGGAAGATATGATACCGAGCTGTTGCCCATCCTCGCCGATCAGGCGTACCTCTTTGTCCCTGATTTGTTCGTTAATCATCAATTCGCTAATAGTTCTGCACCTCCATAAGAAAATAATTATTGAAATGAAAAAGCGGATAGCATAACTATCCACCAATACGATCACAATACAGCCCCCCTGGTGCCATCTGTACTGAAAATATCAACGCTTACCAGCTCGATCGCCGTAAGGTGAGAGTGGATACTCTGCTTTACTATCCGTGTTTTCACACGCTTATATAGGTTAGCATATAAAGGGAAGAATGTCAAGAAACTTTTTTCACTTTTTCAGCAAATTTTTCAGCAGAAAAATGGGCAGAGCAGCCCGCCGTACTGCCTTGCCCATTTTTTCTTCATCGCTCCGTAAATGTAGCGCAAGCCGTCTCCTCGCAGTCACAGGCTCCGCAGCCCTTGATATCCACATGATCCGCCATACATTTGTAATTACTGTTGTAAATACACTGTACCGCTTCACAATCAATACTGATGGTCTTGCTGGGATGAGATATGGAGCTGGTAAAGGCGTCCATGCCCTCTCTCTGTCTGGCAAAACTCTCGCAACAGGTTCCCTCACAGTTGCAGGCATGTTTGCCGCCCACCATGATATCGCCCTTACAGCACAGACAGTCCTGATTGTAACTGCAATTCTCTACCGCACATTTTAATTCAGCCATACAAACCTCCTTCTGCACCGTTTCCGCTTGCATGGAAAGGGTGCAGAATTAGTGTGTCCGCTGTCTGTGCAATTTATTCAGCCTGCTCTTTGCGAATCTCTTTTGTTCTGATCTCTTTGCAGATCTGCTCGATAAAGTCCGCAAGCGGCTTTTGGCCTTCGTCGCCCTCAAAACGGCTTCTGACGGACACCACGCCGTCCTCCTGCTCTTTTTGGCCTACGATCAGCATATAGGGCACACGCTGCATCCTGGCTTCACGGATCTTAAAACCGATCTTTTCAGAGCGCGCGTCTGTGGTCGCTAGGATATGGTTCTCTTTCAACTTCGCCTCGACCGTCTTCGCGTACTCCTCATATTTTTCTGAAATCGGAAGTACTCTCACCTGCTCCGGACACAGCCAGGTAGGGAATTTTCCTTCATATTTTTCAATGAGCCATGCCAGCGTCCTCTCGTAACAACCCATGGAAGTGCGGTGGATAATGTAGGGGCGCTTCTTCTCTCCGTTTTGATCGATATAATACATATCAAACTGTTCCGCCAGGAGGGCATCCCACTGAATCGTGATCATGGTATCCTCCTTGCCGTATACATTTTTGGCCTGAATATCCACCTTGGGTCCGTAAAACGCAGCCTCGCCGTCCGCCTCATAGAAAGGAATCTCCAATTCCTGCAGGATCCGGCGAATGTGCCCTTGGGTCTCCTCCCACACTTCGGGCTCACCGATATATTTCTCCTTGTCTTCAGGATCCCATTTGGACAGGCGATAGGTGACGTCCTCTCCCACGCCCAACACTCCCAGACAGTATTTTGCCAAGGCAAGACATCCCTTGAACTCCTCCACCATCTGATCTGGCCGCACGATCAGATGTCCCTCTGAGATCGTAAACTGGCGCACACGAGTCAGGCCGTGCATCTCGCCGGAATCCTCGTTCCGAAACAGCGTGGAAGTCTCACTGTATCGCAGCGGTAGATCGCGGTAGGAGTGTTGTGTGGCCTTATACACAAAATATTGGAAGGGACAGGTCATGGGGCGCAGCGCCAGCACTTCCTTATCTTTTTCTTCATCGCCCAGCACAAACATACCGTCCGTATAGTGATCCCAGTGTCCGGACAACTTGTACAGATCGCTCTTTGCCATCAGGGGCGTCTTGGTGCGGACGTATCCCCACTCATTGTCCTCCAGATCTTCGATCCATCTCTGCATGGTTTGGATGATCTTGGCTCCTTTGGGCATCAAAAGGGGCAGTCCTTGACCGATGATATCCACTGTGGTAAACAGCTCCATCTCTCTCCCCAGCTTGTTATGGTCACGATTCTTGACATTCTCCCAGTATACCAGATATTCCTCCAACTGCTCCTTCTTGGGAAATGCTGTGCCATAAATGCGCTGCAGCATGGCGTTCTCAGACTTTCCTCTCCAATACGCGCCCGAGGAGGAAGTCAGCTTAAACGCCTTGATCCCCTTGATGCTCATCAGATGAGGCCCCGCGCAGAGATCCACAAAATCGCCCTGGCTGTAAAACGAGATCACGGCGTCCTCCGGCAAATCTTTGATCAGCTCCACCTTGTACGGCTCGTTCCGCTTTTCCATATATTGAATGGCCTCTTCTCTAGGCATCGTAAATTTCTCCAGCTTGGCGCCCTTTTTGATGATCTTTTTCATCTCCGCTTCCAGCGCATCCAGATCCTCTCTGGAAAACGGCTCATGGTCAAAGTCATAATAAAAACCGGTGTCAATGCTGGGGCCGATGGTGATCTTGGCGTCTGGGAACAGGTTCTTGACCGCCTCCGCTAGCACATGAGATGTGGTGTGGCGCAGCGTCCGCAGACCATCCTCATCCTCAGCGGTGCAGATGGTCAACTCACAATCCTCGTCGATCACCGTCCGCAGATCCACCACCTTGCCGTCCACCTTGCCGCAGCAGGCCGCTCTTGCCAGGCCCTCGCTGATATCCAGCGCAATGTCATACACACTCTTACTCTCCGCATAGTCCTTGACGGAGCCGTCCTTTAACGTAATCTTCATGCTTTCTCTTCCTCCTTATTCTTTTCATCCAGTCCCCACATATCACAATTTCCATTATTACAACCAATCATAACGCCATGAGTAAGCGGCGCAGCACACAAACCATACACGATCCCCGCCAACAGACAGATAGCGCCAAACATCCAGAGAGTTGTCTTGGGCATAGTCAAATCGCCCTCAAAATACTTCCTTTTCAATTCCCTTAACTTCAATCTCAATACCATAAATTTCCTCCTTTCCGATTCTGCTCATGCATACAGTAACGGTTCAGCTCCTCCCATTCATAAAAGCGTCCCTTGCAATTTTCATTGCAAGGGACGCTTAACATTACATAGTTACACGCGGTTCCACCCTTGTTGCAGTCCGCCGCACGGGCAGCCTGCCACCTTCGTTTGCTCGTAACGGGAGCCTCCGGGCTGTATGAAAGCCACTCCGAGGTGGTCTTCGCAAAGCTTCCGACAAGGCCGCTCACAGCGCATCCTCCGGTATCTCGGAGAACGGCAGCCCTCTCTGCTGTCTTTCACTTCCTACTGTCCTCATCAACGTTTTATCTGATTGCGCAGAACTTTTCTTTTTCCATCATAATACTTTTTTAAGCCGCTGTAAAGAAATTTTTGACCAAACATTTTGATGTCTCTTATTTGCCATCGCCCGTTCTCGTGGATACCTCTCCGGCAATAAAACCTTCGACCTCCTCGCGGGACATATCCAACGCCACAGCCAATTCCCCGTACAGACTGTCCTCCGCTAGCCGAAAGTACTTCGCATCCACGGCAGTCACCTTGCGCCCCGCCTCGATGCGCTTTTTCTTTCTCAGATAGATCGTCTTGATGATCCTCACCCATTCCTCACAGGAGTTGGACCGCATACAGCCGCGATACTCCTGCTCCAACAGCTTATCATTGGTGATTGAGATCAAGGGAATATCCGGAATCACTCGGATCAGCTCCTTGGCCTCCTCTCGGCTCAAGATGGGTCGGATCGACTCTTTGGCAGCGTCCACCGGCACATAGACCGTACTTCCACTCATATATACCGGCTTCAAAATATAGTATTCTCTCTCCTTATCCACACCGGAGATATTCAGAGTCGTGATATCCTCCACCAGACACACGCCCTTGTTGCCACACACTACATATGCACCCTTTTCAAACAATGACCTCTTCCTTTCCTGCACAAAAGCAACTTCAATGATCCCTATTATTCTATCCATATTATAACAAAATAAACCGATTAATGTCAGGCCTATTTTCATTATTTATGCAATTTTTGTGAAGATTGCGCATATAAATGGGAGGGCTCTTTGTGAAATTTAGGGTAATAGTCCAGGATCTCCAAGTTCTCTCACACGCCCAAACTATTGAAAAGCAGTCCGTCCTATGCTATAGTAAATGACACCGGAAACAATATTTCCATAGATCCACCACGGCAAGGAGGCACACTTTATGGGCACAATCGACACAAAAACCACCAATCTGCAGACCAATGAGAGTATCACTTTCCGATTCGGCACAGCGCCTTCTCCAGGCGGATGCAACATCTGTGCCAGCACGCTCTACAACCCGCAGATCGGCTATGGTTTTCTGCCTCCCTCGCATGTGAAGCTTTGGGATGATACAGACTGTGTATGCGGCAGCAATGTCCGCATAGAAGTGACCGACGCAGAAGGCAAAGCCGGCCGTGTCACATGGGAATACCCCACTTTTTTGGCGGATGTACCTGTGGGCGTCTATCAGGTGCGATTGCTCCAGACGGCGAAGGATATCCGAACGGTCAACGGCGCCTGTATTCAGGGCAATCTGTATGCCGTCAAATGGTTTCAGGAAGGGATCCCCGCCTCTTATGCGGAACCCATGGAAAAAAACTGGATCTGGACAAACCCCGGCGAGATAAGAGAAAGCGTCTGTACCGTAGCTGTCACAGACGGACAGCTCAAAATCGAATTAGCCACCTGGCTGAAAGATAACGGCGAGTCCGGCGTCACCTGTCTGAAAGAACTCTCCATCACCCGTCTGGAGCGCGCCAAACAGCCTTCCCTTCGCCCCACGCTCCGTTTTGTGGGTGATTCCACTCTGGCCAAATACCCTCCCCAGGACGGAGGAACCTGGATGCCGATACCGGAGCGCACGGGTTGGGGAGAAGATTTTTCCATGGGCCGGTTTGCGGACGAAGAACTCATTCTGGACAACCTCGCTGTCGCGGGCAGTTCCCTGAAAAGTTACCGCTATGAGGGTTTTTTAAATGAATTTTTCCTAAACTGCCATCCCGGGGACTCTGTCATAATCGAGAGCGGGATCAATGATAATGCCCCTGGCCGACGTTTCAGCACCGCCGCTGAATTTGAAGCAGGACTGAAAGACCTGATCGAAGGCTGTCTGGCATTTGACTTACAACCCATCCTCTGCTCCGGCACCAGCTCCGCTTTGGAATATGTAGAAAAAATCGCTTCCCTGGCGGCAGAGTATGGCCTGCCTTATGTGGACCTTTTGCATCTTTGGGAAACCTATCTGGCAGATCGTGCTCCTCTGGATCTGACGGTGGACGGCACCCACTTAAGCCGCATTGGCGGGATCGTAGCCGCTCAGTTGGTGGCAAACGAGATCTCCTGTCTGGAGGGATACTCTCTATCCGGCCATATCCGCCCGCTTCCTCTGACCACAGAACGTCCTCTCCTCCGTGTGGAACAAATACAGACGGCCGCCCAGACCGAGCATAGCGTCACACTGTCCTGGCAGTTGGATGAGAGCGCCCTCTACCAGCCGCAAAACCTGATCACCGCTTTTTTGATCTATCGGGCCAAGAGCCTTAAAGAAACTCCTGTTCTTGCAGGCTCCCAGTCCACCTATGTGTCGGTGGGTATGGAGAGACCGCAGATGCATGTCACACTGGATGTGCCCGAAAATAGAGATTATTTATACTATATCGCCTGTCAGGGCGCAAACGGAGAAGGCCCTCTCTCCGAGCCTTTGTCGGTTCCCGCATTTTGCCCTGACGATCTCTATCTGCTTCGCGCCCTTTGCCGCAAACTGCGCAGCACGCTCTATCCTGAGCAAGCTTTCACTACTGAATCCTACGGAAAAATGAAAGAGGCGCTGATCTGCGCGGAGAAAATAGCAAGTCGAGCCGACGATTCGGAAAAAGAAACGGTGACAAAAGCCCTTCACACCTTACAATCCACGGTCTCCGCCCTGGCGCTAAAGGCCAGATTCCTGGTGCGGGAAGATTTCCAGGCGGAGCCTCCCGTCACCGCCCCCTGGGGACTGGAGGGTATGCATAATCACTTGGCCTCCTGTCAGATCGACGAGACCGGCAACCGTGTGCTGCACCTGTACGTGGAAGCCGCCGGACAACGCTTCGTGCGCAAAAGCTTTCCCCAGGCGAAAGGGATTTCGGCCGACTGCCTGACCATCGCGTTTGAATGGTATCCCGGCAAACCGGATAGACGCAATTGCACGGAACTGGAATTTTACTGTTGCGAAGGAGAACGCCTTTTATCACTGAAAACCACAGGCGAGGGTCATGTGGGATTTGTGACGGGCAATTATGATGCGGAAAGTACCGCCTACCTGACAGGTGACGGTTTTCACGACTATGAAGATTCTCACGCGATCGACCTGGGACTTCCAAGCGAAGCATGGTATCGGGTGGAAGCAGTCTTTCACTTTACCTTGGGCACGCTTGACCTCTCCATGACTCCCATTCCTTCACGTCAGAGCTCCTGCTGCCAAATTGAACAGACACAAGTATCCTTCCAAGGGATACCGCTCCCTCCCTGCTCCGCCCACACCATATCTTCTATGGCCTTTTTGCTGATGCGCGGCAAACAGGACAACGGCGTCACCAACGACCTGTCTATTCTCTGGAGCACGGAGATGGACAATTTTGTGATGTTCCTTCCAAACTGTTGTACACCCGATTTATAAAGCATTTTTTGTCAATTCATAATTACCACACAAATCCATTGAAATAATGGATGTCTGCTCTAAATACTCTATACATTCTACAATGTATTTATCAGAAAACCTATTTGCTTTGTCTGTTGACCATGCCTTAAAGCCAGCTATCAACTGTTCCTTATTTTTAGGGTTTCCATTTTGTACTAAATACAAGATTGTCGAAACTCCTTCCAACTTCTTATCTGTCTGTATCTTATTGACATATTCTGTTGATTTTTTTACAGCAATATCTAGCTTATCAAACTTGCTATCTACTTTTTCACTACAAATCACTTGATAAATCTGTTCAAAAGTTGTTTGAGAATTATCAATTCCATAATACCCTTGGTATTCTCTTATGTTTCGTGCAACAATGTCTACAGAATGAGAATATGGTCCATATTTCCATTTATCATATTTGAAATATTCTTCTCCTAAAAATAAATTTGTAAAATATCCTGCTTTCTGTAATCTGATACTATTAAACCGCTTTAAATTTATGCGTATATCTAACAAAACCAATCCTGAAACACTCATTTGTGGCGGTTTTGCGGGAGTCGCACTATAGGAAGACGATGGTTCAAAAATAATAAAATCATAATTTCCCGATATATCATATATTTTACTTTCAACTATTTTCTTCACTTCCGCCCAAGCCAGTCCTCCGTTTCCGCATCCCAGCGGAGGAATCGCAATTTTTTTCACTGATAATCTTGGAAGCAATTCAACAAAAGCCTCCATTCCTTTTTCAATATATTCTATTCTCGAGTTTTCACGCCATCTATTTTTAGTAGGGAAATTAACTATTGTAATACCTTTCTCAACGCAAGAATGAACTTTTCCAACCGTCAATGTTCCTTCTCTACACGCTTTTATATACGATTTATTATTTTCAGGAAATTTTAATTTAAATTGATATGCAATACCTTTCCCCATAAACCCTTCACAGTTTACTGTGTTGATTAAGCAGTCTGCATTACATTGAAACATATTTCCCTTCGTATACTCTATCATAAATTTCCCTTCCTAGAACCATTTAGATTGAATATTTACATACGGGGGATGCTCCAAAATCCCCTTATCTCGAAAAATTTCTTCCACCTGTTGTTTTGTTTGTATATCTGGCACATAAATGCATTGAAACAATTCTGCCGGAATACATTTATCTGTCAAACATTCCGCCATTTTAACGTTTCGCGAATACTCATCTATCTCACCAACTCTTTCCATTGTGTCCCAATCAATGTTTTTTATCCCATCTACATAATTATATAAAACACATTCTTGTTGTGATAATGGATGCCGTATTAATATCTTAAAATTATTAAATTCAGCCAATGCTCTTTTAATACATATGTATACAAACTTATCTGTTGAATATGTATTTTTTACAGCAACATCAAAAGCAGAATATGGATGAAAATGAAACGGAATATATATATCCAAACCTAATTCTTCTCTTTTGCTAATAATCTGCGGATCCGCAACATCTCCAAAAAACATTTTATGCTCTATCAGCCACCTTCTCGGCAATAAACCATGATTAACTATCATCTCCATGTTATCTATCTTTGTGAGATGATACAACAATTTTTTATCTCTGACTCCATCTAACCCCATTCTATATTCTTCCCCTTTCATAAAAGAACTTTCGAGCAGGTATTATCTACCCCAATGCTTTTCTTTTTGTTTGTAGTATTTGAGCCATTCCATATACCATATTCTTACATCTCCCTGTTTAAGATGCACAACTTAGCCGCCTGATCCGCGGCAATGCAAGCGTCCAAGATCTCGTCGATATCTCCGTCCATCACCTTGTCGATCTTATATAAAGTCAGGTTGATGCGGTGATCCGTCACACGGCCCTGGGGGAAGTTGTAGGTTCTGATCTTCTCGGAGCGGTCTCCCGTGCCAATCTGACTGCGGCGCAAGTCCGCCTCCGCATCATGCCGTTTCTGCTGCTCGATATCATAGAGCTTGGCCCGCAGCAAAGCAAATGCTTTCGCCTTGTTCTGTAGCTGGCTCTTCTCCGTCTGGCTGTACACGACAATGCCCGTCGGATAATGGGTCAGGCGCACCGCAGAATCGGTGGTATTCACGCATTGGCCTCCATTTCCCGACGCCCGCATGACGTCGATCCGGATATCCTTCTCTTCTATCACGATATCCACATCCTCGTCCACCTCCGGCATCACTGCCACCGTACAGGTGGAAGTGTGGATGCGGCCGCCGCTCTCCGTCTCCGGCACACGCTGTACCCGATGCACGCCGCTCTCATATTTCAGCTTGGAATAAGCTCCCTGGCCTGTGATCTGGAAATTGACCTCCTTCATACCGCCGATGCCGATTTCATCCACATTCAGCGTCTCCACCTTCCAGCGCTGTTTCTCCGCAAAATGCACGTACATACGGTAAACTTCCGCCGCAAACAACGCCGCCTCGTCCCCGCCTGCGCCCGCGCGGATCTCCACGATCACGTTCTTGTCGTCATTGGGATCCTTGGGCAGCAACAAAATCTTCAACTGCTGCTCCAACTCCTCCACGCGCCTGCGGTTGTCGGCGAGACTCTCCTTGATCATATCCCGCATCTCTTCATCGCTCTCATCATCCAGCATAGTCAGCGAATCCTCGACTTCCTGTCTGCATTTCTTATATTCCTTATAACTATCCACTATGGGAGTCAGATCACTCTGCTCCTTCATCAGCTTGCGGAAACGCTCCGGATTGTTGGTCACGGTAGGCTCCCCCAACTCTCCCAAAATCTCCTCAAATCGAATCAGTAAATCCTCTAATTTGTCAAACATAACCATCCTCACTTTTGCCCACGGCACACCTGCCGCACACCACGCGGTCCAGACACCCTAAGTCCTTCACTACCCTGATTTCGACAAAGCCAGACCGCTTCAGAAACTCCGACACCGACTCCGCCTGATCACAGCCGATCTCCAGATACAGCCATCCGTCTCTTTTTAAATAATCCCTGCTCTCTTCCACGATCCGACGATAGAAGCACAGACCGTCCTCCCCGCCGTCCAACGCCATAACAGGTTCATGGTCCCGCACTTCCGGCATCAGCGTGGGTATCTTATCTCTCACAATATAAGGCGGATTGGACACGATCATGTCAAACCGGCCCTCCACCTTCTCAAAAAGATCGCTGTGCAAAAACGCTGCTCTTTTACCCTGCTCTCCCAAAAGGCTGGCCGAATTCTCCTTTGCTACCGCCAACGCTTCCTCGGAGAGATCCACGCCCACGCCCAGACAACCGTCCACATAATGCAGAAGGCTCAACAAAATGCACCCGGAACCGGTACACATATCCAGTATCCGCATCTCTCCCCGCAAACTGCGCAATGCCTCTTCCACCAAAGTCTCTGTATCCTGCCTGGGCACCAGCACATGCTCATTTACCTTAAAATCCAATCCCATGAAATTCTGTACGCCTGTCAACTGCTGCAAAGGAATACGCTCCGCACGCCTGCGGATCAACGTCTGATAGACAGCAAGCCTCTCCGGTTCCGGCTCTTCCCCGGCGCGCATGAAAAGTCCGCTGTGATCGATATGACAGGCATACTCCAAAAGCAGCCTGGCATCCAGCTTCGCCTCGTCCACCATAGCCTTTTCCAGCACAGACGCTCCCCACTCCCACCACTCTCTATAGGTCATCGCGGTCGTCCGTCCAGCTCTCATCCACCTCATAGCCAAAGGTGTTGTACAGATACTCTCTCCAGTCAAACACAGCCTCCACGGAGGCGATCGCCACCTCCGCCATCTGTTGATCCGGCTCCTTGGTCGTAAGCCGCTGTATCAACATACCGGGAGCCGATAAAATCCTCACAATGATATTGTTGCTCCGCCCCGCCAAACGGATCAGTTCATAAGAAATGCCCGCCACAACCGGCATCAGCAGAATCCGAAGCGCCACTTTCTCCGCCACATTGTCCACGCGGATAAAGAAAAAGAGGATAATACTGACGAAAAGCACAAAAAAGATAAAGCTGGTGCCACATCTTCTGTGCAGTCTGGAACTGCGCATCACATTGTGCACTGTCAGGGGCCTGCCCTTCTCAATACAGTTGATACATTTATGCTCGGCGCCGTGGTATTGATACAACCTTCGGATATCCTTCATGGCGCTGATCCCCACCACATACGCCAGAAAAATGACAATGCGGATGACTCCCTCCACGATCGTCATCAGGGAGCTGTTGCGAATATAATCCCCCAACAAAGACGCCAGAAAATAGGGCAGCACCACAAAAATACCGACCGCAATCACCACAGAGACAACGGTCACAAACCCCATCAAAAGCTTCTCCGATTTCGATGCTTCCTGCCCTGCCTTCTCATCCGCCGGCTCCTCCTCGTAAACTTCAGCCGAGTAGTTGAGCGCCCGACTTCCCAGCCACATGGAATCTATGAAATTGAAAATGCCGCGGATAAAAGGAATCTTCTTGATCTTACTGCCCGGCAGTACCCCCTGGAAGTGACTCACTTCCACCGCGACCTCGCCGTCGGGTTTTCTGACGGCAACCGCATATTTATCACCGTTTTTCATCATAACGCCTTCCAGCACAGCCTGTCCGCCGATGCCGGAATAGCGACTAAATTTTTTTCTTGCCATATTGTTTCTTTTTCACCCTGTGAAAAAGAGGCTGTCGCATAATTGCTGTAGTGCGACAGCCTCTTTCATTCATACTCTTATTTGATACCGTATTTCTTGTTGAATCTGTCGATTCTTCCGTCGGCTCTGGCTGTCTTCTGCTGGCCGGTGTAGAACGAATGACATTTGGAACAAACCTCCACATGGATCTCAGGCTTGGTGGAACCGGTCACAAACGTGTTGCCACAGTTGCAGGTTACGGTCGCCTGATAATACTCTGGATGAATTCCTTCTTTCATTGCTTTCACCTCTCTATAATCATTCTTGCGTGTTTCTCGTTCTCATCCCTACTGCTTATGGAACCACAAACAGCGGTATTATTGTATCACAAGCCAGGCAAGCTTGCAACAACAAAATATCATTTTTCTATATAAATTTATTCTTTTTAACCAGATTGACAAATTCTATGTTGTTTCTGGTGCGGGCGAACATATCCAGGATACGGTCGGTGGCTTCATCCGGCTTGAGACCGTTCAAAGCCTTGCGCATGATATTGATCGCGTCCAGCTCGTCGGGTGACAAGAGCAGATCCTCCCGCCTGGTGCTGGATTTGGCTAGATCGATGGCCGGAAAGATGCGCTTCTCGGACAGTTTGCGGTCTAACACCATCTCCATGTTGCCCGTGCCCTTGAACTCCTCGTACACCACATCGTCCATCTTGCTTCCGGTGTCCACCAGCGCAGTCGCCAGAATAGTCAGGCTGCCGCCCTCCCGCATATTGCGCGCCGCGCCGAAAAAGCGCTTGGGCATATGGAGCGCAGAAGGGTCGAGACCACCCGAGAGCGTACGTCCGCTGGGCGGTACGACCTGGTTGTAAGCTCTGGTGAGACGGGTGATGCTGTCCAACAAGATCACCACATCCTTCTTGTGCTCCACCAGACGCTTCGCCCTCTCGATCACCATCTCCGAAACTCTCTTGTGATGCTCCGGCAACTCGTCAAAGGTGGAATAGATCACTTCCACCAAATCTCCCTGGATCGCCTCCTTGATGTCGGTGACTTCCTCGGGACGCTCATCGATCAACAAAATCAACATATGCATGTTGGGATTGGAACGCAGAACGGACTTTGCCACCTCCTTGAGCAAAGTGGTCTTGCCGGCCTTGGGCGGGGATACGATCATACCTCTCTGCCCCTTTCCCACAGGACTCACCAGATCCATGACGCGCATGGAAACATTGCAGCCGGGAACCTCCAGCTTGATCCGCTCGTTGGGAAAAATCGGCGTCATATCTTCAAAAGCCATGCGCTTGGCCGATTCTTCCGTGGTATAGCCGTTTATGGTACGGATAAACAAAAGTGCGCTGAACTTCTCCTGCTGGGTCTTGACGCGCTTGTTCCCCCGCAGAATATCGCCGGTCTTTAGGCCAAAACGGCGGATTTGGCTGGGCGCCACATAGACGTCGTTCTCGCCGGGCAGATAATTGGCGCAGCGGATAAACCCATAGCCATCCGGCATCACCTCCAGGATACCGCTCGCCTCCTCGCCGCTGTCCAACTCCTTGGGGTACTGGTTCTCATCATAGACCTCATTGCCGCGGTATGCGCGCTGTTCCTGCCTGTCACCCATCCCATTGTCGGAATGTGGGATCGCATCCCCGGCGGATTCGCTCCCGCCATATTCCGCTCTGGGAGCGGCGTTCGATTTCTCCGGCCTCTCCGGCCTCTCGCCGCGAACATTACTCTTTACACCGCCCTGGGGCCTTGGCCTGCGCGAAACAGCTTCATTACGGGGCACAGCTTCGTTACCACTGCGGGGAGCGGCTTCGCTGCGGGGCGCACTCTCACTTGCCGCTTCCTTTACCGCCGCTTCCTTCGCGGCCTCCCTTTTGAGGCGTTCATCCTCCGCCAGCATTGCCTCCACAAGCTCTCCCTTCTTCATGCCGGAAGTGCCTTTCAACCCGCGCACCTTCGCCAGCTCTTTCAGCTGTATCAACGCCAACGATTCATACTTTTCTCTCATAGATTCCTCCTGCGATTCCAAAACGATCCTACATTATGTCGATTACTGGGGTTTCTTATTCAGATATGTCGTGGACATGCTCCTTGACTTCTCGATAGGACAATCATATTCTCTTTGCATTATAATACAAACTCGCAAAAATAGGAAGTCCCAAATTAAAAATTTTTGAACCTCTGTAACAGTTCAGCCGTAAAGGGATTGCGTTTTCGGCTTAGGGACTATGGGACGGAGCAAAGGTTACAGAGAATACTTTCTGTGACGGCCAGATAGGCTTCTCTGTAACCTATGCTCCTGCATCCCACAATTCCAAAAAGTATAGCATCCGCACAATTTGGCTCACAACAATCGGCAAAATTGTATGTCATCGCCGGTTACTTAGCTCTAGCGGGGTAATTGTTCCCATGAGGAACCGTTGAAACACGTCGGCACTAATAGTAAACGTTGTTGACTATAGCTGACGTGTTTTGTCAGCTTATGTGCAGCTACGTGTTTCATCGAGAGAGAGCGTGTCCGAATGGGAATGACTACCCCGCTGGAGCGTAACTTGCCGTAACTTTCCGTAACATTTGGGCAACCTGAAAAGGCTGAACTGTTACAACCTCTGTAACAGTTCAGCCGTGAGAGGGATAGCTTGAAATAGGGACGTAGCAACTTATCAAGGACTTATTCATCATTTCCCATTGTTTTTCCTGCCTTGCCCTGTTTCCCAAACCCTCCAAATCATGTATTTCCTTTTCTTCATCTCTCTGAGAGAGGTATATACAGCAATTCTTCATAACGCTTCACAGCTTTCTGATGGATAGAACTGGGAACGCCTGCCTTATTACCGACTTCCTCTATCCTCCCATGCCTTACTTCGCACACGGTATCATTGATCATAAACTCCTTATCAGTATCCACACCTAATTCTTTAAGAAACCCTAACATCATAGATGTGCTGATTGCTGCACGGTGCAATGCAGAAAATGCCTGTTGGTCGCCAAAATGGATTAACGCACTCAATCCAAAAGCAAATGCACCTGCATTTTCATAATCCTTTTCCGTACCCTTTCCATAGCTGTCAACCCTTACCCTGTCGCTCTCCACCGTAAATCTGTACCCGTTTCCAAATTCAAATGTGTCGCCTACGCCAATGCTGAGACGGTTTTTTAAGGGATCATAACCCGTCGGATGTGTGGTCTTATATGGCTGTGTTATTGTTCCAAAAATGTTGATTTCTTCTTGTGTGTACTCTACCGCCGCATTCGCAGTGAATACTTTCTCTCCATTGACATAATAGACAGAGGTGGTTGCATCCAACGTCTCCGATGTTATCTCAATCTCATCCCCCTGAAGTTTTTCCAGAACATTTTTCCCAAACATCCCCGCTTCCATCAAATGGAGCATCTGTTTGACACTGCCCTTGCGCTGTTGGTCAAACCCATTTAAAGCGGCAGAGTCCTTTCCGTCCAGTTCATCATTAAAGTAATCCACGAATTCGTCTTCCTTACCATCTTTTGTCGATAGTTTCCCCGTCTTCATGTTATAAATGTAAGAGTTAACACTCCCAATTCCACTAATACTCATTTTTGACTTACTCTCCTCCTTTTTCGTTTCTGGTACAATTCTTCTGTCATTCAGAATTGTGTCGCTCTCCCGATAAGGACCGAGCGAACCGCCATGCTGGCGGCAATGAATCATCACTCCAAGGCACTCCCCCTTTCTGATCATGCTCTTCTATAAACAGCATGGCAATTTCTATAACATTTGCCACAGGACACACACAAAAAAGGCAGCGGAAACCTAAAATGTTCAACGCTGTCCTTAGCCTTTTCCTTTTACAGAAACCCACATCCTTGTATTTATAGAATACTAAATTAATTATCGGGTGATCGTGGGATTCCCTTTAGTCTTTATAAGACAAATTTTATATTTTCCCTCCCGTTAATTGGCAGTGGTTGGATTGCAGAATATTTTGGATGGATATTTGATTAAGAAGTCTTTTACAGTTTATAACACCTGTATCCTACAAGTCCAAATTATGCAGCGGGGATACTTGTGGAAATTGTGAGATACAGGGGCATAGGTTACGGAGAAGGCTTTCTGTGGAGTGAGTCAGATGTGGAGATGAGACTCCGGCCGTCACAGAAAGCCTTCTTCGTAACCTATGCTCCCGTCCATGCACTGAAACCACAATCCCCTTATGTAACCGTTCAGCCTTTTCAGGTTGCCCAAATGTTACGGAAAGTTACGCTCCAGCGGGGTA
>JAMPHU010000074.1 GCA_023663225.1 Candidatus Gastranaerophilales bacterium | reverse complement strand
AAGTACTGTTACGGGAACAATATAAAAGCGCTCAACAAACTTAGGAAAGAACCAACTTTTTCCTTCCCCATCTCCAACAACTTTCTTCACCCTCACTATTATAGGGCAGTATCTCTGTGGGAAACTCTGCTGTTCTTTCTAAAGAAACTGGGCAATAACCACATTCATCAACTAAATCTGGATTCGTATAAATTGGATAAAACAAGTTCGGACGATTAAATCTTCCAAATTTAGGATTACGGTTACGCAGTTCCCGTTCTTCAAATTCTCCAATACTATCACTTTTTGAAAAAGTGCCTTTATCCTTATCCAATTCGTTCAATAAAGTGTCTACACTTTTAGTAATTACAAAAAGATATTCATGCGTTTTTGCAATCTGTTTATAAGTCTGACCTCTCTTGTTCGCCTGAACAATAATATTAGCAACGAAATTTTCCTCACCAAAAATATCATCACAAATCAACTTTAAATTTCCTTGCTCATTATCATCAATTGAAATAAAAATCACACCATCTTTTGCAAGTAAATCTCTTGCTAATTGCAATCTCGGATACATAAACATTAGCCATGCAGAGTGGGAAGCGCTTCCACGCTTAGTCAAGTCGAGAATTCTCTGCGCTTGTTCTTCATCAATACTTAATTTTGTAACCAAAGCATCAACTGTAAAACTAAACTTATCATTATATACAAACCCATCTGTGCCCGTATTGTAAGGCGGGTCTATATAGATACACTTCACTTCTCCTGCATATGACTTAAGCAAGTGCTTCAATCCATCAAGATTATCTCCACTAATATAAACATTTTCACTATTTTTATTTTCAGGCAAGCTATTATGTACATCATCAGGAACAATAATTGTTTCTGTATCAAGTGAAGCAATCATTTTAGCATAATTTTTACCAAGAAACTTTAATTCATAACCTTCCTGAGACACATCTATCTTATCTCTTAGAAATTCAGAGAAACGTACCATATCAAAAGAACCGTCCACCCGAAAACATGACGGAAAATTTTCACGCAGTATAAATATTTCTTTCTGATTAATCACTTCATTTTTGTTGCTTTCCATAATGTCTCTTACCATTCTCTTCACCTGTGCAATATAAAGCTGCGACACCTTCAACCCTTATCTTCTTCGGCTGAATCTCTCCCTTGGAAAGTAAAACAACCGTCTCAACGTGTCCACCATTGTCCAAACCCAACTTCAGATTACTTTCAATTGACTGCGACTTATATCTACCAAATATATAATTAATTACTCTTATCTTCTAATGCTTTGCTTTCTATACGTTCAGCCTCCCGCAAAACATTCATCTGATATTCCGCAATCTCTTTTAAGATTTGAAACCTTTCCGTTTTATCTTTACCCTCACGTATCATTTGAGCATTATGTGTTTCAAGATTGGATAGCACTGTCAATTCACTTATTGTTGCGTAATCCCTGACATTGCTTTTCCTTGCCAAGTCTGGATTTTTATCCTTCCACGCCTTCGCCGTAAATCCGAACAATGCAACATTAAGCAAATCTGCTTCTTCTGCGTAGGGCAGCCACTTCAAATCTTCTCGATAGTTACCTTGAGGAATCAAATAATTCTTGACCGCATCTGTTTGTATTAGATAATTGTTTTTAGAAAGAAATCGTTTTGCATCCCATTCAATCTGGTGCAAATTGTTTTCTTCTTCCTTTAGTCTTTGAAACTCTTTTATCAAATATAGTTTAAAAACAGGACTAATAGCAGATGCAAACTCAAAGGCAATATCTTTATGCGCAAAAGTTCCGCCATAGCGTCCTCTTTTCACATAAAGTCCAATTGCATTTGTTTTTTCTATCCACTCACTAACACTCAGTACAAATGTATGTAACCCCGCCTCCTGTTTAAAGTGGTCGAATTCGACCACTTTAAAATCCACATTATATATTTGTTCCCATGTCCCGAGAAACTCTAAAGTATTTCTGTTTCTCAGCCAGTTTTTAACAACATCTGCTGCTCTGGCATTATCACTTTTTGCGGCTGCCATATCTGTAATGCAGATATAATCATCTATATCCGCCTGTGAAATCGTGATATGTGTACCTTGAACAATAATTGTTCTGTTTTTCGCCATGTGCCTCTCCCTTCCAATTCCTCATAAGCCGCTTTCTACTCCGCCAACGTCAAATCCATCTCATCCAAGTCCAACTCCACCTCAATATGCTACTTTTCCTTGATTTTGGACAACAAACACACAGTCTCCACCCCGCTCGTCCACGGGAACTGATCCACAGCCACCGCCTTCTCCACCAGATACCCGTTCTCCAAAAAGACCTCCAAATCCCTTACCAGGCTGGTAGGCTTGCAGGATATATACACGATCTTTTCCACCCCATAAGAGATGATACGCGGCAGCGCCTTGGGATGAACGCCGTCCCTGGGCGGATCTAAAATGATCATATCCGGCTTGACAGAAAGTTCCGCCAAAACTTTCAGGACATCTCCGGCGATAAATTCACAGTTTGTCAGACCGTTTTCCCTGGCATTGTCTCTGGCAGCCTCCACCGCCTCCTCCACGATCTCCACGCCGATCACCTTTCCGGCCGCAGACGCCATGAGCTGAGCGATGGTGCCCGTGCCGCTGTACAGGTCAAAGACGATCTTGTCCGTCCCGCCCCAATCTCCCACATAACTTCTCACCGTCTCATACAGAACCTCCGCCCCGTAAGTGTTCGTCTGAAAAAAGGAGAACGTGGATACCCGAAAACGCAGACCTAAAAGCTCCTCATAAAAATAATCTTGTCCATAGAGAATATCGGTTCGATCGCTCTGTACCACATCCGCCACAGAATCATTGATGATATGCAGGATTCCTGCAAAACGCCCCATAAGTTTCCCGCTTTGTTCCAACCCTAACAACTGCTCCAAAAAACCACCGATCAATGCGTCTTCCGCCGTTTCCTTCGCCACCATCCCACCATCCAGCTTCGCATGGCTCACATCCCCCTGCCAAGGCTTCTGCGAGGTAGTCACCAGCGCCACCAATATCTCCCCCGTGCCGGAAGCCTTGCGCACCAAAAGATGGCGCAGATATCCCTCATGTGTCAGCCTGTGATAAAAGGATACACCGCACTCGGCAAAATAATCCCGCACCGCGGCGAGAATGAGACGGTAATCACCGTCCACCAGCTCGCAGTCCCGCACTGTAACTACATCATAAAAACTGCCCCTTTTGTGCATCCCCAAAGAGAGCGGGCCATCTTTATATTCATCCCCGAAGGAAAACTCCATCTTATTGCGATACTCGTACTCCTTGGGACTTCCCTTGATGCCCTCCCACAGCCAAGACTGCTTTTGCCCGTCCAGCACACTGTCCAAAAGCTTTTTCACCTGCTGCTCCTTGACGCGCAACTGCTCTTTGTAGGGCAAGGACAGATAGGTACAGCCTCCGCACAAGCCAAATAGGGAACACGGATGACCTGTTTCCAGAGGTGATCTCTCCAACACCTCCAACAGACGGCCTTCCGCCCTCCCATTGCGCAGCTTATTGACTCCAAACCTTACTTTCTGTCCGGGCAGGCTGTTCTTCACGATCACGGTGTCCTCTCCAACTCTCACGACGCCCTTGTTGGGAAAGTCCACCCTCTCCACGATACCCTCATATACCTGACCCTTTTTCATCGGTTTAGTTGTCTCCTTCGTCCTCAAAGATGTCGTCGTCCTCGTCATCGACATCCTCAAAGTCGTCTTCAAAGTCATCCTCAAAATCGTCCAAATAATCCGGCTTGAAATAACGGTATACCGCGTAAGCTACCGTCGCCGCAATCACGATACCGGCGATCACCGCCAACACACAGAACCACACGTTCTTCTTTTTCTGCTCTTCCTCTTTCTTAGCGAGCAGCTTGCCGCTCAACAGCCCGTTCAATTCACTCATCTTCACCGCGTCCACCAGATTCTCCAGTTTCAAATTCTCCAGCTTATTCATGCGTTTACCTGCCTTTCTCTTGGAAACGAAATTTTCCAATATTTGCCCCACGGGCTATTTGTTCTTATAGAATACCACATTCTCTCCAAAAATACTACATTCTTTTTAAATTTTTCCTAACAATTGCAACAGTTCAGCCATGCCATTCATAAGTTGACGAAATATACATTTGCACCAACCAATAAGCACTAATCGACAACTTATTTCATGTCGGGCGTCCGCCCCTTCCAAATCCCCTTCCTTTCCCCGCCAGTACACCACTCCCAGCGCATCGAGCCAATACACCAATGCCATTTCACCAATTCCAATTCATCAGTACAGTACACCAATGCCACTCCACCAATTCCACTACACCAGTGCCAATTCACCAGTGCAGTACACCAGTGTCAGCTACACCAGTTCCACTCTACCAGTTCCAGCTACACCAGTTCCACTACACCAGTTCCATTTCACCAATGCAGTAGACCAATACCACTCCACCAATTCCACTACACCAGTGCCAATTCACCAGTGCAGTACACCAGTGCCAATTCACCAGTGCAGTACACCAGTGCCAATTCACCAGTGCAGTACACCAGTGTCAGCGAGGCGAACAGACTTGAGACAGCCTTGTGCAGGTTGGAGCATTTTCTTACAGCGCGGTTACGAATCCAGGGTGAAAAGCACATGGATGTGCTTTTCAGGTTTCATCGGGCACGGATGCCCGTTGAAACCGACCCGAAAACCACCATACACCCATTCCGCGCTGTTAGAAAACGCCCAACCGAAACACGGATGTCCCAAGCCTGCTCGCCTCGCTGACACGCCCCTGGCACACCCCTTGGCACGTCCCCCGACACGCTCCTGGCACAACCCCTTGGCACATCCCCTGACACAATCCCCTTGGCACATCCCCCGACACAATCCCCTTGGCACATCCCCCGACACACCCGCTGGCACAATCCCCGGCACGATACCCTACAAACACCCAAATACCACCGTAACTCCCATCCCCCCATTCTTTCTTTCCGCAAATACCTCCCCATTCATTTTATGCATGATCTGCCTGCAAATATACAAGCCTAATCCGCTTCCCTCCTGATTTCCCACATTGGATCCCCTCCAAAAACTGTCAAAGACATGCGGCAGCTCCGCCTCCGACAGCGTGCATCCGCTGTTTTGAACCGTGACCAACACACAGTCCTCCTCTTTGGAACCTTGCAGCGAAATGCCGTGCCCGTCCCCGTACTTTATAGCGTTTTCCATAATGTTCTGCAATACTTCCACGCTCCGATCCAAATCTCCTCTAAGGAGAGCGTCAGAATACGCTCCCACCGAAAAAGGAATCTTCAAAAGCGCCAGTTTTTCCCTGTAATAAGCGCTGATTTCCCTGATCAAATCGGACAGGTAAAATTCTCCCATCTCCACCTGGATTCCCATAAAGTCCTCACTGGACGCTCTCACGATCTGTGTGACAAAGGACTCGATCTCATCCGCTCGGGTCTGAATAAGACCGGCGAGTTCCTTTTGTTTTGCACTGTCAGCATACAAGTTCCCAGAGAGCGCCCTGGCGCACAGCTTAATGGAAGAAAGCGGGTTTTTGATGTCATGGGAGAGAGACAGCAAAAGCGTCTTTTTCTCTTTTAGAAGCGCAAGTTCCCGCTTTTTTTGCTGCTCCAGATTTTCCCGCAGCAAATCCACACCCCACACAAATTTTCCAAAAAAGCGGTTTTTATACTCTTTCACAGGTCTGGTCAGATTCCCCTTGGCCAGCTCGTAGGGCAGCTCGCTCAGTTCCTCAAAAGGTTTCAAGATTTTCACCCTGACAAAAAGCAAAAAGCCGGCGACGACAACTCCGGTCAAAAGCATCCCGATATTGGCCATGACCGCCAGCTTACGCCTCTCCCCGCCTGAAAACGTCGTATAATCAAAGCGATAAAGTTCACCGCCCACCACACGGATCATATAATCGCTGCCCGCACCCTCAAAAAAAGCGTCGTTCTCATTCTGATACCGCTCCGTCCCCGCGACATAAGCGTCGTTCCCACTCTGATATCTCTCCACCCCCGTAACATAAACAGCAACCGACAAATCTACATTCTCAAATCCTTCCTCCTCTATCCTATGGGCGATCCGCTCTACCTCCACCACATAAGGCCGTCCCGCACTTTTCATGGAATCCGCCCCGCGCCAAAACGCCAGATTCACCCCGCCGACGCACAACAGAAAACCTACGGCCGCCAGAACTAAAATCTTATCATAACGCTTCATACAAATTGATACCCCACTCCCCAGACGGTACGGATCCTCTTCGGATCCCTGGGATCTTCCTCGATTTTTTGGCGAATCCTTTTGATGTGTACGGTCAAAGTCTGTGGCTCGGAAAAACTGTCGCTTCCCCAGATTCGGTTGAACAAAAATTCCTTGCCCAACGCCCTGCCCTTATTTTCCATCAAAAGCCGCAGCAATTCAAATTCCTTGGCCGTCAATTCCAGGGGCGCCCCGTCTTTTGTCAGGGTGCGTCGCTCTCTGTTTAGGACGAGATCACCCTCCACGATCTCGTCCACAAGATAGCGCCGTTTGAAGATTCCGCCGATCTTGGCCAGCATAATGTCGATATCGTAAGGCTTCTCAATATAATCGTCCGCCCCCAGGTTTAAACCCGCCAGCTTATCCTCCTTGTCCGTCTTCGCGCTTACGATCAGAACAGGCGTGTTGCCGGACTCCCGAATCCTGGCACACACTGAAAAACCGTCCATCCCGGGCAGCATGATATCCAGCACCACAAGCCTGGGACTGCACCTCTCATACAATTCAAGAGCCTTTTCTCCGCTCTCCGCAATACACACACTGTACCGCTCCGCCTGCAAAAAGTCCCTTAAGAGCGCAGCGATCTCCCTGTTGTCCTCCACGATCAAGATATCAACCAAAGCGCTTCCTCCTCATCTCATCACCTAACCTCCATATCGCCGCTCTGCGGTGACTCAAATCACGATGAAAAACGCCGCACTTCAGGCGCTTTTCCAGCAGCATAAGTCTTCCGCTACCATCCCATCTCCATCAACCAGTTGTTCAGGATGCGTTCCCGCTCCCTGAGCTGTGATGCGGCATCATACCGCTCCAAAGCATACTCTCCCTTGATATTACCGTCCACGATATACAGCACTCGGGTACACTTTGCCGCCACCTTCACGTCGTGAGTCACTAACATCACCGTCGTGCCCTCCCTGTTGATCTTGGAGATCTCCTCCATCACTTCCTCGGATGCGCTGCGGTTCAGCGCTCCGGTGGGTTCGTCCGCAAAGATCATCTTGGGTTTGTTGATCATACTGCGGCAGATACAGGCCCTTTGCAGTTGACCGCCGGACACTTCGCCGATGTCATTGTCCGCGATCTCAATGATGCCCAACTTGCGCATCAACTCCTGCCCCCGCTCTGCGGTCTGCCTGCGGCTCTCCTTGATCTTGCCGGACTGACAGGCGGGGAGAATGATATTGTCAAAAATTGTGAGATTCTTGAGCATATACATCTGCTGAAAGATAAATCCCATCTCGTCCAGGCGCAGATTCGCCAGCTCTCGATCGCTCTGTCCGGCGAGATCCCTGCCGTCAAACAACACCTCTCCCGCCGTGATATTGTCCATCCCCGACACCGCGTAGAGAAGCGTGGTCTTTCCCGATCCGGACGGCCCCATGACCGCCACCATCTCCCCTTCCGAAACGGCAAAGTTCACGTTTTTCAGCACATTGTTCTGCCTTTTATTCACAATATAAGTCTTGCACAAATTTTTTACCTCTAATAGCTTCTCCATTTTCACCTCATCCTTTCCTCTCACTTTAATCTCAAATCACGATGAAAATTTCACCCTATGTCGGACGCTTCTTTCGTGGAAATTTTTGTAATCTGTAAAGCTCCCAACACGCCGGCCAATATCGTGACCGCGAGCACCGCCGTCGGGTACAACACATAGACCTCCATCGGTATGATCTCAAATTTGATATCATACGCGCCCATCATACGAAATATGGGTTGTATGATCAGTTTAGCCAGAGGCGTGGCGAGAAGCGTTCCCAAGAAAATGGAAAGCAACAGCACCATGCCGATCCGCAAAGTCTGCCACAAAAGCAGTGAAAAATCAGAGAAACCGATCGCCTTCAAAATCACGATCTCTTTCTTTTCCCTGGCGATAAAACTCCTCACCATCAAAATTGTCATCAACAGATTGATGCACAGCACGATCCCTAAAATCATCTGTTTGACACCCTGCAGCCTGGAGGCCACATCTCCTATCATATGACTGATGTACTCTCCCGCCGTATAGACGCTATCCTCCGGGTAGAACTCCTCAAGCAGCGCCTTTCCCTCCTCCAAAAGCCTGCCATCCGCATCATTGGTACACCTGATCTGAATACCAAAACTTCCCGCGGCATAATCGTAATCCAAGTCTTCCTCCTGATAAAAGCGGATGCCTTCCCCCATATTGTTCATGCTCTGGATGATGGCAGTCACCAGATAACTTCTTACCTCCGGGCCGATATTAATCTCCACCCGATCGCCGATCGACGCGTCAATCCGATCCGCCACAATGTGGGAGATCGCCACCTCATCCCTATTTTGGGGCGGCGTTCCCTCCAGATAAGAATAACGTTCCGCAGTCACTTCCCCCGCCCCCTGAAAGGCCAGCGAGGAAGTGTCATGTCCCGCATGGGACACGCGAAAGCGGAACATAATCTCCTGGAAAACCTCCGCCTGAATGTCATGCTCGCCCAGCGTCTCCCTGATCTCTCTAAGGCTCTCCTCTATCAGCGCTTCATTTTTGCCCTGAGTCAGCAGCATCTCCCGAGAGACTACCAGATCGCAGTCCGCCATATTAAACCAATAAATCAAATTGTCCGAACGAAGGGTATTGATGGTGTTGACGGGAAGGACGATCAACAAGAATCCCAGCGTAAAAATCAATATCATAGACGCATACCGTTTTAAATCGCTGAAAATATCGTTCACCGCCAGAAACGGCACAGGACTAAGCCTTGATCTGCTCAGATGGATCAGACCCTTGCCCACATAGCGCTCGCCCCTTTCACCGTTTCTGACAGCATCTATCGGGGAAATGCGCTTGATCTTCCTGGTACAGAAATAACTAAACAGCACGACGACCGCCGCTGTGCCCACAGCGCAGACAAGATTGAGAAAAAATGGATTTTGGTTGGAAATAATAATATTGCGGGAAGCGCTTTCAATCAGGAGCCTGCCAAAGGGAATACTCAACACCAAGCCGACTGCCGCTCCCACCGCAGAGATCGCACAATATTTCACAATATAGAGTCCCCTGATCTTTTGGTTGGGGATCCCGATGGCTTTCATAACACCGATCTCCCGAAATTCTTCTTCCATGGTAAAATGAATGGTAAAGCGCAAGATCACCATGGAAATCAAGATCAGACAGATGCTCACCACAAGCACCACCGCCGCGATCAACATATCCATAATGTACATCATTTTCATGGTGGCATAGTCCACATTCATAATCAACTGCATCTCTAATTGATTGAATCGGTCTAAAAAATCGGGGTCTTTTGTGTCGATCAGGATACAAGTCATGACTCTTTCGTCCGAAGCCTCAAACCAGGCGTAATCGTTCTCACTCACCAGAAAACGCGTCATACCGATCATGCTGGAACCAAATCCGGCGTCCTTCACATAGCCTTTCAGCGCAAATTCTCTCACTTCCCCACCTGCTTCCATGGTGATGACGCTGCCCTCATGGAAATCATTCTCGTCGGAGGCAAAAATCTCCGCGGTCACATAGATCTCGCCGTCGGGAACCGAGACCACTTCCCGCCCGTCGCTGTCAAACACTTTGTTTCCCCCCACCGCAGACACACATAAGGTGTTGCCATAGCAAAAGAGTTCGCCGTCCACGCTGACCAACTTGGGATCCATCTGAATCACATTTAAAAAGCGACAACCATATCCGTTTTCTCGGACAAAAGCCTCGATCTGTCCCAGTTTCTCTTCGTCCGGATCCGCGATGGACACAAAATAGTCCGGCATCTGCGCCATCTCAAAATAATCATCCAGCGCAGTCGCGACGGTGAGCATATTGTTGGCGCTGCTGGCGATAAACGTCGCCGCCAAAATAATGAACAACAGTAAGATCATGTTCATCGTCTTTTTGCGTCTTAAGTCCTTTTTCAGTATTCGCAGATACATGCTGCTGCTCCTTTCCCTGTTTTTCTCTCTACAGCATAACAGGGAAATTGTGAAATAATCCTTAACTTGCGCAAATTTATATTTTTTGAAGCTTCGCAAAGGAAGCGTACATGATCTTTTGACCCGCCTGGTCAAACAAAACCGTCACTTTATAATCTCTGGGTTCTTTGGTGATCTCCAACACGCTGCCTTCTCCGTATTTGACATGTCTCACCCGATCGCCCTTGCCGTATTCCAATTCCGCCAGAGGGCCGCCTCCCACGCCTTTCTGGATCCCCGCCAACTGATTCAGGCTGTCGATCCCCTTGGCGATAAAAGGCTTGTCCGCTTTGGCCGTCACTCTGGGCCGCAGAATCGCCTTGGGCCTGAAATCCGCGGGCAGCGCCTCCTTCGCCTGATCTGCCATAAGGGCAGTTCGCGGAGCGTGCTGCCCGTTGTTTGCTATGGACTGTTTCAGCGCGTCACCCCTGCCTTTCGGCATACTGCCGTCCAGCAATGCCGCAGGGATTTCCCTGACAAAACGGCTGATGGGATTGTACTGCGTCTCACCTCTGACCATACGGCTTTTGGCACAGGTCAGCGTCAGATCGGTCTTGGCCCTGGTGATGCCCACATAAGCCAGACGCCGCTCCTCCTCCAGCTCCGTGCGGTCATCTGACACGATTGTCATATAGCTGGGAAACAGTCCGTCCTCCATGCCGGTCAAATATACCGCGGGAAATTCCAGTCCCTTCGCAGAGTGCAGCGTCATCAACAAGACCCGATTGTCTCCATCCTGCACATTGTCGATATCCGCCACCAGGGCGATCTCCTCCAAAAATTCCGAAAGGCTGGGATCATCGTGCGTCTCCTCGTAACCCACCGCCTTGGTGATCAACTCGTCGATATTGGCAATGCGGTCGTCCGCACCTTCATCATCCAGATCCCGCAGATAATCCTCGTATCCGGTTCGCTCCAGGACCGCCTTGATCAGATCGGAGATCGAGTAGGTGTCCAGGCCGCTGCGCAGCGCCTGAATCAAATTGACAAAACCATTCACCTTGGCGGAAGCCTTTCCCAGATTCACAATCTGCTCCGACTCACACATGGCGTCATAGAGGCTGATGTCCTGCCTCCTGGCGTAGTCCGCTATCTTCTCCACCGACGCCGCCCCGATACTGCGCTTGGGCACGTTTACAATGCGCCTGACGGCCACCTCGTCCCTGCCGTTATCTATGGTCTTTAAGTAGGCGAGAATATCCTTGATCTCCTGTCTGGCATAGAAGTTGATGCCGCCCACCACATGATAGGGGATCCCCTCCACCACCATGCGTTCCTCCAAAAGCCTGGCCTGGGCGTTGGTGCGGTAGAGCACGGCGCAATCGCCGTAATCCGCCCCCTCTTTTTTCACCTTGCGCACGATATCATCCGCAATATACTCCGCCTCATCGTAAGCGTTTTCAAACTGCCGAAAGCCGATCTTTCGCCCTGCGCCCTGATCTGTCCAGAGCGCTTTGTCCTTTCTTCCCGCATTGTTGCGGATCACCGCGTTGGCAGCGTCCAATATGCTCTGGGTGGAACGGTAGTTCTGCTCCAGCTTCACCACCTTGGCCTCGTCGTATACTGTCTCAAAATCCAGAATATTTCGGATATTTGCCCCCCGAAACTTGTAGATCGACTGGTCGTCGTCACCCACCACACACAGATTCCGATATTTGTCCGCCAAAAGTCTGATCAACTCAAACTGTGCCGTGTTGGTGTCCTGATACTCGTCCACCATGATATAGCGGAAACGCTCCTGATAGGAATCAAGCACCTCCGGACAGCTCTTGAACAACTCCACCGTCAACACAATAATATCATCAAAGTCCAGCGCATTGCTCTTTTTCAAGGTATCCTGATACTCTCTGTACACCTGTCCGATCGTCTGCTTATTGTAATCCCCCATCGCCCGAAGCTGATATTCCTGCGGACTGATCAGCGCGTCCTTGGCGGAGGAGATGGCGCTCATAAGCGCTCTCTCCTTGTGGATTTTGGTGTCGATATTCAGTCTCTTACAAATGCCCTTGACGATGGTCTTCTGGTCGTCCGTGTCGTAGATCGTGAATTTTGTGGTGTAACCCAATCGGTCAATATGCCTGCGCAGAATACGCATACAAGTAGCATGAAATGTCGTCACCCAGATCTGGTCAGCACCAAAACCCACCAGCTTGTCCACTCTCTCTCGCATCTCCCCCGCGGCCTTGTTGGTAAAAGTGATCGCCAGTATATTCCACGGGTTCACACCCATCTCATCGATCAGGTAGGCGATCCTGTGGGTGAGCGCGCGGGTCTTGCCGCTGCCCGCTCCCGCCAGCACCAGCACCGGCCCGTCCACCGTTGTCACCACCTGCTTTTGTTCTCTGTTTAAGGTATCGTATATACTCATCTTTCCTCCACCTTCCGCCGTTTTCAGCGAGCGTATCTTCTCACAACTTTATCGTAACAATTCAGCCGTCATGCTTCTGATACATTTCCGAAATTCCAGGTGCGGATGTTAAATTCCATCACCGGCGTGTCGCAGTAAGCACATTTTTTGGCGCCCAGGCCAGGAAGCGGCGCCCCGCAGTTAGGACAGTTCAACGCCAGGCCCGCGTCCCCCAGATTCTCCACGGTATCTCTGTCCTGTATGTAAATCAACTCCACATTGTACCTTGTCTGTTCCTTGAACTCTCTCTTTCCCTTGATCAACTGCCCGTCTTTTTCCAGGTAATGAAAATACTCCACCGCAGACTGTAAAACCACGCTGCACCGCCCTTTTGCCTTGCGGTACTGTCCAATCTCCGTGCGGTGTATCTTGATATTGGAAAAGTGCTCCTTCTGTCCCTCCCGCTTCAGCATCTCAATCCGCATGGAAAGCTTATCCTGCAGCTCGCCGGTTCCTTCTGTCAAAAGAGAAGGATTCTGCATATCCACGCTGCGCAAGAAAGAAGTCAGCACATTCTCGGCTCTGCTTTTCATCTCATCGTAATGAAACTCCGGAAAATCTTTCATAATGGAAGGAAGATACAAGTTTGTGGCGGAAGTCACAGACTTGGGCGTCTCCGCCACCTCCCGCTCGCGATCGCGCATACCCTGTATCAGATCAGACGTTCCAAACAACGCGCGGGAAAACTGCCTTACCTTGCCGTTTATCACTTTTCTGATATATCGGTAAACGCCATACAAGATCGCCGCCAAGATCAGAAGCAGTACCAATACGGTGATCACTCCCGTCAAATTTTTATTCACCTTTATGCTCCATTCTTTTTTCCAAAAAGTAAACCCGCGGATCCCCACCTGACGTGAGAACCCGCAGACTCACAAATCTCTTGTTCACAATCTTTTAAATTTTATCGTTCTCGTCAAAGATATCGCCGCACTCCGGACAGAATTTGGGGGGATGCGCGGGGTCTTCCGGCTCCCAGCCGCACTTGTCGCACTTGTACAAAGGCGCACCCTCCGGTTTCTTGGCTCCGCACTCCACGCAGAATTTGCCTTGATTGACCGTGCCGCAGCTACAAGTCCACCCTGCCTCCGCAGGCTTAGGCGCCCCGCAGTTAGCACAGAATTTGCCCTTGTTGTCCGCCTGTCCGCACTGACAACTCCATCCCAACACAGGCGCCCGCATAGGTACATTCCCCTGTGCGCCGCCCTGTCCGGCCTGCATATTGCCCATAGCAGTGTTCACATTCGCCGCCTGATTCTGCGCATCCATCTGGAAAAGCTGATTGGCATTCATGCCGCCCACGTTACTCGCCATATTCATACCGGCAAAGGCCATCATCGGGCCGGTGGAAGTGTTGGCAGCCGCCAACTTCATCGCCTCCGCCTGGGCCGCTGTCAGCGTCGCCGCCGCCATGCCGGGATTGCGCAGCGCGCCCTGCCTCTGCATATCCTTGATCATCTTCTCGTCTTCTTCGGAAGCCTTGATGGAATTGATATTCAGCGTGACAATCTCTATCCCACGCAGTCTTCCCCACAGCTCGCTCAACTCCTCGTTTAACGCCTTGGCAAGCTCCATGCTGTGCGCGGGGATCGCGCTGTAGCGAACGCCCATCGCGGATATCTTGGCAAACGCCGGCTGCAGCGCCGTCATCAACTCCGACTTCATCTGGCTTGCCATCTTGGAGCGATTATAATCTTCCGTCACGTTGCCGCAGACATTCTTGTAAAACAACAGAGGATCCACCAGTTTAAAGGAATATTCGCCGTTGCAGCGCACCGAGATATCCACGTCCAGAGAAATATTTGTGTCCACAACCCGAAAAGGAATCGGATTGGCCGTGCCAAAGAGATTGCCCATGATCTCCTTGGTGTTAAAAAAGTAAATCCGCTGATCCTTGGCTGTATTGCCGCCAAACGTAAAACGCTTGACCATCGTTTTAAAGGTATCGGTAATATTTTGACCCAGATCCCCGTAAAAAATCGTAGGCTCCGTGGAAGCGTCAAAGACAAATTCGCCGGCATCAGCGCACAACTCCACAATACCGCCCTGCTCCACGATGATCATACACTGACCTTCATTGACAGCGATAATGGAGCCGTTGGTAATAATATTGTCCACACCCTTGCTGTTGCTGTTGCGCCCCTGCGTCACTCTCTTTTTGCCCTTAGTCACCAAAATATCATTGGGCATGGAGTCACAGTAAAAATACTCTCTCCATTGATCAGCCATCATGGAGCCTATGGCATCTTTGGCCGCTTTGATCAATCCCATACACTTATCCTCCGATTGTTATAATTTGAAACCACATGTATCTTTTATATTCTATCAAATTTTGGGGATTGTCTCAACTGATTTTTGAAAATTGTTTGTGTCAAGGGTAACAGTTCAGCTTTGTTATTTCCACTCAAGAAGAAAATACACGACGGAACCGCTGGACGGTCTGGTTATAATGTAATTTGTAGAACCTCGTCCCGATGGAATATCCTCGCAAAGTTTCACCGGCTCTCCTCCGGTTAGGGGCACCGTGTAAAGAGACGCGCTCCCTGTCGCATTTGCGGGAGCTGATAAAAACGCCACTGTCTCGCCATCCGGACTGATAACGCCGCTCCAGTTTGACCTTGACTCTCCCGGAATAAAGGATGTCAATTCCTGTGTTGCCGTATCAAAAATACGAACGCCCCATCTGTCAATGCGGTCTCCACCCATCATTAGTCCCACTGATTCCTCCGGATAATTGACCAGGCAGCGAGTATCATCGATCCAATCTGTCAGTTCCCAATTTTTTTCCATCCAGTTCCATCCGTCTCCCCGCATCAGAAAATCATCCGCACTATCATATGTTTGCAGGCTTGTTTTGATCGCATCACTGGAATCTGCCAGTTTCACCTGGGAAAATTGCCATTCGGAAGTGTCATAAAACCAACCGGGAGCACTTGGCATATCAGCAAAAATAAACCGACCGTCCTCTGTGAAACCGACAGCCATCTGTTTGACAGGCTCGTCAAAATCACCACCCACTGCATCAATACATTTACTGATATCCGTATAATACAGACCTTCACCTTCCTTATAACATCCTGCGCGGTATTCCCCCGTTTCAAGCGAATACCTGGTAACAGCAAGATACGTGTAGTCTTTTGAAAACATTCCTCGCATTGGAATCCGCGTGCTGTAGCTGGGAATGAACATTGGATATGTCTGCCATTTCGACCCATCCGCATTAGCCGTTACAGACTGCGGAATATCAAATTCAGAGATTATCCTCTGTATGCCGGTTTCAGGATCTATTCCATAAACCGTATAATGATATGTCGTATTTAATTCAGCCCTCACCATTATAATTTCCTTTTTGTTTGCCTCCATCAATTTTGTGGCAGAGGCTAAATCAAGAAACTCTTCCAATTCAGGGATCATAGCCCACATTTCATCACTGCGATCAAGGATATCCTGCGTCTGCAGACGCACTCCCTCCGCATCAGACTGCATTTGGGGCACGGTAAATTCCACAGCGGCTTTGGCATCTTCCACATAAATACGGATTATTTCCGGCACAAGCGGATCGTCTACCTCCTGTCCCTCCACAATCTCCAGATATGCCTCCGCCTCTTGAATATATGCAAGCAAAACCGCCTGTGCATCAAGATAATCTGCAACCGCGCTTTCAAATTCATTTTCGGCTTCTTCCATTCCATCCTCCCATGCAGGCCCCGCATATTCGGCGGCCGCATACTCCGCAGAAGCAGGCCCAGGTGTAGAAGCACCACTGCTTCCACATCCCGTCAACGACAAAGTAAACAGAACGAATATCACCGCATATATGTATTTCTTCATCACTTTTCCACTCCTCCCGCCTTTGTGCCGCAATACCTGCAGAATTTAGAATCCGCCTCCATCTGCTTCCCGCAGGATGTGCAGTATAACATCTTCAGCTGTCCATTTTGTTCCGCCTGCGTCTGCGCGTTTTCAACGCTCTCCTTCTGCGGCTCAGAAGCTTTCCCCGGTGCAGTCCCCGATTTATCCCAGCCGCAACCGCAGGTTCCCACATACCCTGCATTTACTTTGCCACAATGGGAACACCTCCAACCACTCGGCACATCAGTAATTTTCTGCTGTACGCCAAACCCTTTAAAATGATAATTCGGCCCCACTATTGATTCTCCTCCCCCAAAATAAGGTTCGTTATTTGCCGTCCTCGACTGTTCCGGTTTCGACAACGCTACAAGCATTGCAATCAGACCGAAGAAAAATCCCCACCAAAACCAATTTTCATCATAACCCTTGTTCTCAACGACCTTGTTGACCGCAAATCCCCATACAGATCCCCAAACACCATAAACGATCAAATACACCAAAATAGCTCCAAACATTTCTCTCCTCCTCGCAAAGTGTTGATTGTTAAGTATGAGCAATATAAAAGAGCCGCAATAAGTATCACAACTAATCGCAGCCCTCTCAAGCTCCGATTCCTCACCGAAAACGCCCTTGCCATGGCGGTGCGCTGCAAAATCAGACCACACCGCCATGGAGGACCATCTTCTGTGAGAAATCAAGAACAGGGTGTAAAGTATGCGTCCACACTTACACCCTGTCTATGTTTAAGGTACAGAAACCACTCTACAAAAAGCGCACAAGGGATTGCCAAAAAACCATATCTGATTTATAATATCTCTTGTGTGTATCGCAGAATAACTCTGTATTGTGTGGTAGGTCGATACCATCTTTGCTGCAAGGAGCGCCCACTCCTTGCAGCGGTACACCATTGTTCTTGAATTCTCAAATTTATATTAACATACCCATACATATTCTGCAAGCATAAAATCACCCGAAAGCGTATCCCCCGCAACTGTTTAAAAATTGTTTACTTGCGTTATTTCTGCGTATCCTCCTCAGGTAATTCATCTAGCGTCATGACCGTCATTCCTACAAACTGCCGGAGTTGCCTGTCATTGGTCAGAAACAGATCTGCACCTGCTGCCATAGCACTTGCCAGTTGAAGAGCGTCCATAGCCTTGAAACCCACATACTTCGCACGTATCATTGCAGCTTCATCCGCTATGTGTTCATCAATGTCCATAATCTCAGTTTCCGTGTCGTTCAACAGTCCATAGAACAAATCCAGAAATTCCTTTTCATCATCCCTGTAAGGCTTTACCGAGTATTCCGCCAGTGTGATCACAGAAGAAACCATGGGAATATCATTTCTGACACAGTGACTAAGAAAAGCTTTTGTTCTTTCATAAAATCGGTCGTTGCGATTGAAAAAATAAATATAAGGCGCTGTGTCTATAAACACTTTCTTAAAGTCTATCATTTCCACGCATCTCCTCCATGTATTCCTCTACCTGTTGCCCCCATTTTGTTCTGCGGGTATACTTATCTAAATCCAACTCTTTCTCGACCGTTTTCGCTTCCTGCCTTTTGGTTTTGAGAAATGTAACAATAAAATCATGTCCCTCGTAAAGAGAAATATTGTCCTTGATCACCATCTGACCATTTTTTACATACCCTTCAACTGCTGTTAACATACTCCTTTTCTCCTTTCAGCGAAAGTTTGTTACATTGCAATTTGTGCTACTCAATCTGATAATTACGTACAATAATAAATTACGTTTTCTTTAAAAAAATTATACTGTAAAACATGCGCTAAAACAAGGAAAATATTGCACTCAAAAGCAGAACCTACCTCGTTGCCTAGGTGTGTTCGGGACTTGCACCCGTTAGAGCGCGCCCATGGCGCACCAACTAATAAAAGACACTAACGTTTTCCGCTAATGTCTTTAAAATATTCTTTATATCAATAATGATATCTGCAAGTATATACTATTAACTGCTTACAGCTCGTATTCCTCTAATTTACCATTTTTTTGTGTATAATTGAAGAATAGTCCTTTCTGTTCAATCTAAATTTATTTTTTAATTGTACCAAACCGCTAGCGCGGTGGCTAGCCACAGGTACATAAAACCATCACT
>JAMPHU010000073.1 GCA_023663225.1 Candidatus Gastranaerophilales bacterium | reverse complement strand
TGACACTTGCTACGACCTTGGCTAAAAAGCAACTATTTTATGGCTGAACTGTTACCTGTTTTCCCAAGAAAATAAACTTACCCTCTTGACAAGAACCGCCACAATATACTACCATAATCACAGACCGATCATGGTATGGATGGCCATTCGGCCGTTTTCTATTGTTAATATGGTCATATGCGACCGTGATCTCAGACCGGTCACGGTATGTAACAAGGCAATGACGGTAGCGCCCTTTGCTGATGAGAGTCGGTAAAGGGCTAAATTATTAAAGCAGAGAAGTCCGCGGGACGCGGCGCGCGAATGGAGGAAACGATGAGCAAAGAATTGGCGAAAACCTATGACCCCAAAGGCATAGAGGAGAGGCTGTACCAGAAATGGCTTGACAAAAAATATTTCCACGCGGAGGTGGATCCTTCCAAAACCCCTTTCACGATCGTGATCCCGCCCCCCAATATCACGGGGCAGCTCCACATGGGACATGCCCTGGACAATACCATGCAGGATATTTTGATCCGCTTTAAGCGTATGCAGGGATATAACGCCCTGTGGCAGCCCGGCACGGATCATGCCAGCATTGCCACAGAGGTCAAAATCACGGAGACGCTGAAGGCGGAGGGCATCGACAAGCATGACTTGGGGCGTGAAAAATTTTTGGAGAGAGCCTGGGACTGGAGAAAAGAGTATGGGGGACGTATCATCTCCCAGCTCAAGAAATTGGGTTCCTCCTGCGATTGGGACAGAGAGCGTTTCACCATGGATGAGGGCTGTAACAGGGCCGTCACCGAAGTGTTTGTGAAGATGCATGAGAAAGGATATATTTACAAGGGCGCCCGCATGATCAACTGGTGTCCTGTGTGCAATACCTCCATCTCCGACGCGGAGGTGGAGTATCAGGAGCAGGCGGGGCATTTCTGGCATATCAAATATCCCCTGGTGGATGAGAATGGCAATCCCAGCAGCACAGAGTTTTTGACTTTTGCCACCACCCGTCCGGAGACTATGCTGGGAGATACCGCTGTGGCGATCCATCCCGAGGATGAGCGCTACCGCCACCTGATCGGCAGAAAAGTTTTGCTGCCCATTGTCAACAAAGTGATCCCCATTGTGACGGACAGTTATGTGGACAGAGAGTTTGGAACCGGTGTGGTGAAGATCACGCCCGCCCATGACCCCAACGATTTTGAGGTGGGCAAGAGACATGACTTGCCCGTGGTCAATATTATGAACGACGATGCCACCATCAATGAGAACGGCGGCAAATTCGCGGGCATGGACCGCTATGAGGCGCGCGAGGCCATTCTGGAGGAGCTAAAACAAGAGGGACTGCTTGTCAAAATAGAAGACCACACGCACAATGTGGGAACCCACGACCGCTGCAAGACCACCATAGAGCCTCTGGTGAAAGAACAGTGGTTTGTCAAGATGGACGAACTGATCAAGCCTGCCAGAGAGGCGGTGGAAAAGGGCGAGATCAAGCTGATACCGGAGCGCATGGAAAAGATTTATTTCAACTGGATCGACAATATCCGCGATTGGTGTATCAGCCGCCAGCTTTGGTGGGGACATCGGATTCCGGCATATTACTGCGACGACTGTGGGGAGTTGGTGGTTGCGAGAAAGGCGCCCGAGACATGTCCCAAGTGCGGGGGGACTCATTTTACACAGGATCCGGATACGCTGGACACCTGGTTTTCCTCGGCGTTGTGGCCCTTTGAGACCCTTGGCTGGCCTGACAGGACAGAGGATCTGGACTATTTTTATCCCACGGATGTGCTGGTGACAGGCTATGACATTATCTTTTTCTGGGTCATCCGCATGATCTTTTCTGGTTATGAGCACATGGAAGACAAGCCTTTTGGCACGGTATTGTTTCACGGTCTGGTGCGGGACGGCCAGGGGCGCAAGATGTCCAAGTCCCTTGGAAACGGGATCGACCCGCTGGAAGTGATCGACAAGTACGGCGCGGACGCTTTGCGGCTGACTTTGATCACCGGAAACGCCCCCGGCAATGATATGCGTTTCTACTACGAGCGGGTGGAGAACAGCAGGAATTTTGCCAACAAGGTGTGGAATGCATCCCGCTTTATCCTGATGAATATGAAGGAAGTCTCGCTCCCCGCGGCGGAGCAGTTACAGCCTGTGGACAGATGGATCCTTTCCAAATTAAATACGTTGGTGAGAGAAGTCACCGACAATATGGAGCATTTTGAGCTGGGTATCGCGGTGCAGAAGGTCTATGATTTTATCTGGGACGAGTTCTGCGACTGGTACATTGAGATGGTGAAACCCAGGCTCTACAATACCGACGACGCCGTGAGTCAGAACGCGGCGATCTGGACGTTAAAAACGGTGTTGATCGACGCGCTGAAGCTGTTGCATCCTTATATGCCTTTTATCACCGAAGAGATCTTTTGTACCCTCCAGAGTGAGGAGGAGTCCATTATGGTCAGCTCTTGGCCCGCGTATCGGGAGGAACGGGTTTTCCCCGACGAGGAGCGGGATTTGGAGACGATAAAGGGAGCGGTGCGGGGTGTTCGCAATATCCGCACAGAGATGAACGTTCCGCCCAGCCGTAAGGCTTGCGTGTATGTGGTGAGCGGGGATGAGGACGTGTTAAAGACCTTCTCGGAGGGCAAGCTCTTTTTTGCATCCCTGGCTTATGCCGGCGAGGTGATCTTGCAGAAGGACAAGGAGGGCATCGCTCAGGATGCGGTATCGGTGGTGATCCCCGGCGCGACGCTTTACATTCCCTTTGCGGAGTTGGTTGACATTGCCCAGGAGGTCGAGCGTCTGACCAAGGAACAGAAGCGCTTGGAAGGGGAGCTTGCCAGAGTGAATGGGATGCTTTCCAACGAGAGGTTTTTGTCCAAGGCCCCCGAGTCCAAGGTGAACGAGGAAAAGGAAAAACTAGCGAAATATGAGCAGATGATGGAGCAGGTGAAAACGAGACTCGCACAGCTTCAGTAGAGGGTTTCGCGGGACGGCGGACGAGGCCGGATGTCAGGCAAGGATGGTCTGTACATGGAAAAGAGAGAGATAGTCACTTTTGAGGAGGCGGTGGATTACCTGTGTGAGACGCCGAAGTTTACCAAGAAGCACACTTTGGAGGAGACCAAGGCGTTTTTGCACACATTGGGTGATCCCGACCGGCAAATGCGTATCTTACATGTGGCCGGCACAAACGGAAAAGGCTCCGTTTGTGCCTATTTGTGTTCGGTCTTGGAGGAAGCCGGTTATCAGGTGTGCATGTTTACTTCCCCACATCTGGTGGATATCAGAGAGCGCTTTCGGATCAAGGGGCATCTGGTTGAAAAGGAGGAGTTTCTGTGGGCATTTCTACAGATTTATGAAAGACTGGACGACTATCGCCCCACCTTTTTTGAATATCTTTTTTTCATGGCCATGCTGCTCTTTGCGAAGGCGGGCGCGGATTTCTGTATTCTGGAGACAGGACTGGGCGGCAGGCTGGATGCCACCAATGCCGTGGAAAAAAAGGAACTGTGTGTGATCACACGGATCAGTCTGGATCATGTGGAGTATTTGGGGGATACGGTGGAGCAGATCGCCGGAGAAAAGGCGGGGATCTTGCGGGGGAGCGCGCCGCTTGTCTGTCTGGACGAGGAGCCAGCGTTTAGGGTATTGAGCCGAATGGCTGGGAAAACAGGGATAAAAGTGCACCCATTGTCGAAAAAAGACTATACATTCTTGGATTTTAAAAATAAAAACATTGATTTTTCCCTGCATACTAGGTATTATGATTATATTAGCCTTCGCTTGCATACCGCCGCCCGCTATCAGATGGAGAACGCATCCCTGGCAGTTTATGCCTTGGAAGCCTTGGACGGCGGCAGGACAATTTCGACGGAGCATATTGTCAGAGGGATTGAGAAATGTTTCTGGCAGGGCAGAATGGAAGAGGTTCTGCCGGAAGTATATGTAGATGGCGCTCACAATGAGGATGGTATTCGGGCGTTTCTGGATACGGTGAGTCAGGATGAAGCGGAGGGCGGCAGGAGCCTGCTCTTTGGCGTGATGGCGGACAAGGATTATGTGCATATGGTACAAAAGATCGCGCAGTCAGGGCTTTTTGCCCATATTGCCGTCGCTTTCATGCGAAGCGACAGGGCGGTGCCTCCGGCACAGTTACAGGAGCTTTTTGCAGGGTATCCGAATTGTGTTTATACCAGGCACGACAGTGTGGCGGAAGCGTTTCGGGCACTGTCAGAAGGACGAAAAAAAGGAGAACGCGTTTATATTGCGGGAAGCCTGTATTTGGTTGGTGAGATAAAGGAGCTTTTGAAGAATGATCAATTTTGAAGAGGAACTGAAGAAATTTCATCCCAGCCTTGAGGTGGAAGGTGCTGAGGAAGCGATCTACAATCAGGATTTAACGGATGTAGCGGATATTTTGGTGAGAATGATAAAAGAATCGGAAGAAATAGAGGGTACAGAGTAGGAGGAGTGAGGTATGTTTTGCTATCATTGCGGATGCCAGTTGTCAGAGCATGACTTCTGCACCGCCTGTGGAGCGGACGTGGGCCTGTACAAAAAGATCATGTACGTCTCTAACCGATTTTACAATGACGGTCTGGAGAAGGCTGGCGTCAGAGATCTGACAGGTGCGATCAACAGTCTCAGGCAGAGTTTGAAATTTAACAAGAATCATATAGAGGCAAGGAATCTCTTAGGATTGGTATATTTTGAGATGGGGGAGGTAGTCGCGGCGCTGAGCGAATGGGTGATCAGCAAGAACCTTCGCCCTGAGAAAAATATTGCGGACGATTATATCAATATGATCCAGTCCAACGCGTCCCGTCTCGACTCCATCAATCAGACGATCAAGAAGTACAATCAGGCGTTTGCCTACTGTACGCAGGACGGCAAAGACTTAGCGATCCTTCAGTTGAAAAAGGTGCTGTCCTTAAACCCGAAGTTCATTCAGGCGCACCAGCTTTTGGCGCTGTTGTATATGGACAGTGAACAGTGGGAGCGCGCCAAAAAAGAACTCGATAAGTGTATCGAGATAGACCGAAACAACACGATGACGCTGCGGTATCTGAAAGAGGTGGAGGCCATGCTGATACCGGACGAGTCTGTCAAGCCCTCGTCCGGAAAGCGCAAGAAAGAGGATGTGCTCCGCTATCAGAGCGACAATGAGATCATCATCCAGCCCATGAATGTCAAGGAGCGCAAGGGCGGCGGTGTGTCCACACTGGTCAATATGGGGATCGGCCTGATCATCGGTCTTGCGGCGATGTACTTTTTGGTGGTGCCTTCCCGTGTGGCGGAGGTTCGGTCGCAGATGAATCAGGATATTCTGAATTTGGGAGATCAGTTGGACGCCAAGACCGTGAACATACAAGAATTGGAGGCGCAGATCAAGGATCTCGAGGATGAGAAGGAAGCGTTGCGTCAGGACTTGGAAGGTTATGTGGGCGAAGGCGGAACGCTGAGTACGGTAGACAATCTGCTCGCGGCGACCTCCACTTATCTGGAGACGCAGGACGCAGCGCAGACGGCGCAAAATTTGGAGAGTATCGCGGAGAGCGTTGCGATCGAAGAGACCTCCGAAGCGTTTCAGAATTTATATGGCACGCTGCTCGGGAGTATCGGGCCGGAGCTGTCCACTAATTATTACACCGAGGGCTATACTGCTTACCGCAATGGCGATTTCGCGGCGGCGATCGAATCGTTCGACAAAGCGACCTATTACAACGAGGCCAATATGGATGCGTGGTTCTTTTTGGGCGAGGCTTATCGAGGCATCGGAGATACAGAAAATGCCGTTATGATCTACAATAAGGTGATCGAGCTTTTCCCCGGCACAGAGAGGGCGCGCAGGGCGCAGAACTTCATTACCAATATGGCAGTCGGCTGACAAGAGAACCTAGAGATACGAAAGAGGAGAATTTGCAGGATAATACTTGCAGATTCTCTTTTTTGTTTCCAACTTTCACGAAGAGGAGGATGCGTATGGAAGAATTTCAGATCATTGATAATTGCCTGATGGTCAGGCTGCCCGAGGAGGTGGATCATCATAAGGCGGCGTATATCAGCGCCGGCGCGGATCGGCTGTTGGTGCAGGATCAGGTGCAGCATGTGGTATTTGACTTTGAGGACACCCGATTCATGGACTCTTCGGGGATCGGGATCATTATGGGACGATATAAAAAGATCGCCTGTTTTGGCGGCAGGGTGTATGCCATCCACGCGGACAGGCAGATCAAGCGGATATTGGCTCTATCCGGAATAGCAAAGATCGTGGAGATTTTGTGACCAGGGAGAGCGGACGAGAAACCGCCTTCGCGAATTTCTCGTCGCCTCTTCGCGACAAGTCGCTCAGAAATGGAAATTATGTGCGGAGAAAGCGCACAGAATGGAGGCAGTATGATCATAGAACAGGAGAAAAATACAGAAAGTGGCACAGGCAGCGGGACGATGAGGGAGAAAAATGAGATGGAGCTTTTTTTTGACGCCGTCTCCAGAAATGAGAGCTTCGCCAGAGTGGCGGTAGCAGCGTTTGTGTCTCATCTGAACCCCACTTTGGAGGAGATATCGGATATCAAGACGGCTGTGTCGGAGGCCGTGACCAATTCCATTATCCACGGATATGAGAATTATTACGGATACGGAAGGCATGGAGCGATGTTGCCTGCCTATCTGGCGGTCCATCCTGGGAAGGTGCGGGTGAAATGTGTGCTGGAACAGGGCGTTCTACATATCGAGGTATCTGACACAGGAAAGGGGATAGCGGATGTGGAACGGGCGATGGAACCGCTTTTCACCACGAAACCGGAATTGGAACGCTCCGGCATGGGTTTTGCTTTTATGGAAGCTTTTATGGACGATCTGGAGGTGGAGAGCGCTCTCGGACAGGGAACGACGGTTCGCATGAAGAAAAAAATGAACGCCGGCGCGTGGATTGGCAGCGAGGAATAGCATATGGATGAGGTGGCGGCGCTGATTGCAAGATCACAGGAGGGAGATAAAGAGGCGAGAGAGGTACTGATCGAGAAAAATCTGGGGCTGGTACACCATATTGTGCGGCGTTTTGCGGGCAGAGGATACGATCTGGAAGATTTGTTTCAGATCGGCACAATCGGCCTGATGAAGGCTGTGGATCATTTTGATCTGTCTCTGGGACTGAAGTTTTCCACTTACGCAGTTCCCATGATTACGGGCGAAATCAAGCGTTTCCTGCGGGATGACGGCATGGTCAAGGTGTCGCGTACCATCAAGGAGAACGGGTTCAAGGTCAAGACTGCCAGACAGAAGCTGCAGAGCGATTTGGAGAGGGAACCTACGCTTCAGGAGATCTCGAAAGAGACACAGCTTTCCAGGGAGGAGATTGTCCTGGCGATGGAGGCGTCCATAGAGGTGGAGTCTCTGTACAGCGCCGTATATCAGGAGGACGGCAGCGAGCTTTATCTGGTGGACAAGGTGATCCAGGGGGAGAGCGGCTGTGTGGGAAACCGTGTGAACAGCGCCTATGAGAACTGTCTGGATAGGGAGAAGGACAAGCTGTTAGACCACATCCTGTTGTCCCAGCTATTGGACAGCCTGGAGAGTGATGAGCGACAGTTGATCTATATGCGGTATTTTCAAAACAAGACACAGGTAGAGATCGCCACACGATTGGGGATCAGCCAGGTACAGGTGAGCCGCCTGGAGAAAAAGATCTTGTTAAGGCTGCGTGAGCAGGCGGCGCTTTCGCAATGAATCACGGGTTGTTATGGTAAGTTCAGCCCCTCCCATTCATAAAAGCGTCTGCTTCGCATCCGTCGCCGCTTCCGCGGCTCATCTTTTATTTCATGTGAGGGCGCTCCGCTCATAGAATGATATGCAATCAGTGCTTTGTGTGCAAGCACCCACGCACAGTTTGCATATCATTCTATGGCTGAACTGTTATGGTAAATTTTAAAAAAAATAAAAATATACTTTTTTTCTGTGTGCTTTTCCTATACAATAGTGTAGTAGGTTATTGTAAACAAAGATTTTGAGAGATAGATAGGAGAGCATATGCGTAACGAGTGGAAAAATGCAGCGGATGAGACAAAGTATGTGAAGCGGACCCAGGAGAACAGGCTGGGCAAGAAGCCGATGAGCAAGGGGCGCTACGCACTGACGATCCTTGCCTATCTGTTGGTGGTCGTGCTGGTCATCGCTCTGGGGACTTCGCTGTATGTGTGGATAGACGAGTCGATCACCAAGAACACCACGGCCATGCTGACCAATGCGGATATGGCGGCACAGTTCAACGTGGGTGTGCTCTATTCTCAGGAGGATATGGATGCACAGCTTGAGGTCGCCAGACAGGAGGTGGCCGAGGAGCTGGAGCAGGCCTTGGCGGAGAGAACGCAGGCTTTGGCGGAGCGGGATCAGGCTTTGGTGGAAAAGGATCAGGCTGCCGCCGCCAGGGAGGAGGAGATCTTAGGAAGCCTTCGGGCCAGCTTGGAGGAAGGCAATACCATGGTGGAGAGCTTAAGGCCGCTCTACCCGAACGAGATTGTGCTGGTCAGCGACGGAGCGTTTCATTTTGTGCCGATCAGAGACGATCTGACGCACAACAGTTATCTGCAAGAGCAGTTGGAGATACTGGAGAGCGGAGAATATCAGTATTTGGAGGATGGTCAGGTGATCTCCCACAAGGGGATCGACGTGTCGGAACACCAGGGCGTCATAGACTGGACGCAGGTGGCGGGCGACGGTGTGGAGTTTGCTTTTATTCGGGCGAATTACCGCGGATACGGCACCGGCAAACTGGTGGAGGACAAAAATTTTGCGCAGAATGTGAGCGGCGCTACGGCTGCGGGAGTCAAGGTGGGCGTCTATGTGTTTACTCAGGCGATCACGGCGGACGAAGTGCAGGAGGAGGCGGATCTGGTTCTGTCTCAGATCGCACCTTATACGATAGAGTGTCCTATTGTAATCGATATAGAAAAAACGGGAGACTCTTCAGGACGCATGAATCAACTGTCTTTGGAGGAGCGCACCGCTCTGGTGCTGCAGTTCTGTCAGATCATTGAAAATGCGGGTTATCAAGTTATGATCTATCACAATACGGAGATGGGAGCGCTGATGCTGGATCTGGAGCCCTTTGAGGGTTATGACAAGTGGTTTGCCTCCTACAGTGACCAGATGTTTTATCCCTACGCGTACAAGGTATGGCAGTACAGCTCCACGGGCAGCGTGAACGGGATCAAGGGAAATGTGGATCTGAATATCAGCTTTTCCGATTTTTGGAATGAGTAGGGGGAGCGTGTGATGAATGAGGCACAAAAGTTTGTCGCAGAGATAGAGACGCCGTCGAAAGAATTTTCGCCGATCCCTTTCTGGTTTTTCAACGATATGCCGGATGAGGAGAAAATCAAGGCGCAGCTTGCAGATTATGTGGAGAAAGGGGTGAACGGGATCGTTTTGCACCCCAGGATCGGCGTGCCAAGGGAGGTGCCGTATCTGTCCGAAGCCTATTTTCAGGCGGTCAGGTTTATCGTGCAGACTGCGGACAGATTGGGCATGAAAGTGGTGCTCTACGATGAGGGCATGTATCCTTCCGGCTCGGCGCATGGAATGGTGGTGGCGCAGAATCCGGATTATGCCTCCAAGGGAATCTCCCTGACGACGGAGCCGAAAGCGCGTCAGGTGATCGCGGCCTTGCAGGATGGGAATTATCTGGTCTATGGTTTCACAAATGGGACGATCAGGGGGATTCACTTTGGTGAGGACGACTTGGAGGCGGAGGCCCCCAAGTCGGCGGATATTTTGAATCCGGATGCTGTGGAATTGTTTATCCGGCTGACACATGACCGCTATTATGAGGAATTGAAGGAGTATTTTGGCAATACGGTGATCGCTTTCTTCACGGATGAACCCTGCGCGCTGGGGAGAAACGCGGCGGGATTTAAGGAGTGGGTTCCCGGGATGGAGGAGGAGATCACCGCCGAGGGCGGCTGCCTGGAAGAGCTGGCGGATCTGTTTATCGGAAAGCAGAATCATACGACAGAGATTTACCACAGACTGATCAAGAAGCATCTGCGGGAAACTTTTTATGCCCGACTTTCTCATTGGTGCGAAGATCACGGAATCTCTCTGATGGGACATCCGGAGGTCAGCGACGATGTGGAGGAGGAATGGTTTTTCCACATCCCCGGGCAAGATCTGATCATGCGGCGGGTGTCCCCAGAGAGCGGGGGCATACGAGAGTTTGACTCCGTGCAGGCGAAACTGCCTGCCGATATCGCGAGGCATTTAGGGCGCAGGCGCAATGCCAATGAGTGTTTTGGCGTGTGTAATCACGGGAATATTCCCTGGTATTTTAAGGGATATGATATGAAATGGTACATCAACTGGCTGGGGATCAGAGGGGTCAACTTCTTTGTTCCTCATGCCTTCTATTATAGTATAGAAGGGAAGCGGAAGGAGGAGCGTCCGCCCGATGTGGGACCCAACAATATCTGGTGGCCCCATTATCGGATGGTGTCGGACTATATTAAGCGGATTTCCTGGCTGATGACGGATACCACAAGCTTTGCCAGAGTGGCGGTATTGTGCGCCAACAACAGAGTGCCCTATAAAGAGGTGGCAGAGTTGTATGAGCATCAAGTGGACTTTCACTATCTGCCGATCGATATGCTGTCTCTTTGCCGAGTCGTAGAAAACAGACTTTGTGTGCGAGACTGCGCTTTTGATGTGGTGCTCGATGTGTATGGCGAGTGGGAAAACGTGTCCGCCGCATATGATTTTGCGGATGTCAGAGTGGTGCGCAGGGGGGCGGAACTGTGGCGGAGGAGGAACAAGCGGGGAGATGAAGCGTGTGAGATTCCAGAGTGTGGGTTTTCGGGTTGTGGGATTCCAGACTGTGAGATTCCAGATTGTCGGACGATTTGGGCGGTTCCCGCATGTGAGAGCCTGCGCGCAGTACATCATAAAAAAGATGGTGTGGAGTGGTATCTACTGTCCAATGAGGGCAATGTAGAGTTGGATACCCGTGTGACGCTGCCCGCCTTGCAGGCGGAAAATGAGAGGCGGGTTTTGCTGTGTGTGGATTTGTGGAGAGGGGAAGTGCGCGAGTGCGTTCTGTCGGAGGATGGAGCTGTTTTGGTGGGACTGCAGCCTTGCGAGATGCTTTTGTTCCTCTTGGCGGATCGCGGGGAGGCGGAGGAGATCCTGCGGGAGCGGAGAATAGAGAACCGCGCCCCTGCCATAGACTTGGGAGATTGGACTGGACGTTTCACGCTGTCGAAGACGGAAGAAAACCGCCTTGTCTATATCTATCATTATCAGGCTGACCAGATCACAGGAGGAGAGTATTTCACCGTGACCGGCGAGGAGATGGCGGAGTGCGACTGTAATGGTCAATTTGCGGGGGCCAGTTTGTACGGTCCGCATACCTTCCAGATCGGCTCCTTTTTACAGTCCGGCGACAATGAGATCAGAGTATCCTTCACCGGCAATGCGGTAAATTTATTCGGCCCGGTCAATATTCCCTTTGGGTTGGGTGTGACATCAGAATTGACTTTACCAGTTAATGCAAACATGTGAATGTTCATACTGCGGCGGTTTTCCAGGAAAGGCCGGTTGATATATTGATTCTATTTTGACCGATTCGGTCACATTTCTCAAATGTAAGATCGACAAAAGAGTCCCATATGGGAGAAGGGCGGAAATATGCGATTTTTGACAAGCTTTTACAGGCGAGGGGAAGATCGGGGATCTTCTCTGACCCTGCAGCAGGTCGTGCGGGTAAGAGGGAAATTGCCTCTTGTGCTGGCATGCGTCTGCGGGGAGGAAGGTCCTACAGAAAAAAGGGGAGACGGAGCAGCGTTTTGTGTGAATCTGACAGATTGGTTTCATGAGAGCGCGTTAGTCTCATGTGGCGGAAGGAAAGAGCCGGATTTGTCTCTTATGATGGAAGAGGTGTCCCGCATGGCAAAGGGTTGCTTTTCTGCGGCGGGGATCTTTTGTCTGGGAAATCAATTTTTCCTGTTTTATCGGGGAGAGCAGCAGGTCTGCCTGTTGAACAGACGGTTTCTGCACGCCAGTGAAAAGCGTCTTTCCGAAAATACGGACCCGTCCGGAGCACTGATTTTGCAGGAAGGTGTCCTGCAAAATGAGGTGGGTATTTTGTTTGGCACGAACGCTTTTTTCGCCGGAATTTCGCAGGAGGAGCTGATCGGTTGTCTGGACGTCCATGCCATCGGGAATCAATCGCAGGCGGAGCGCAGATTGAAGGAACTTGGGCAGTTTAAAGAGGAGAGAAACGTTTTTGGCGGTGAAAGCAGCCGGAGCGGCCGGGCGGCGATACTTGTGGTGGCGAAGTAAAGGGAGGGAGAATCATGGCGGATGAGAGAGGGGTGACTCCAGAAATTTTGCGGAGTCTTGAGAAAAGAGGATACACGATTGGGAGGAAGGCAGGCGAAGGGGCGTTTTCCCAGGTGTACTGTGTGAAACGTGCCGACGGGCTGCTCTGTGCCGGTAAGATCAGCAAAGAGCGGCTTCTATGGGGGCGGGAAAGCGCGTTTTTGCAGCGGATGTGTGATACCGGACACCCTTTGTTTCCCCGACTGTATGAGAGTTGGCAGGAGGAGGGAAACTGTTTTTTGATCATGGAATATGTGTCGGGGCGGGGACTGGCGGATTGGATGAGAGACAGAGGGCGTCTGCCTTTGGAACAGGCGCTTGGGATCGGCCGAAAGCTGGCGGAAGGACTTGCTTTTTTGGAGGAGAGAGAAGGACTTCTGTATCGGGATCTGAAACCGGAGAACATTCGAATCGATGAGGAAGGCGAAGTCAAACTGCTGGATTTCGGCTGTGTCTGTCTCATTGTGGGGGAGAATGGACGGCCATCCATAAAAGGCGCAGATCGCGCCGGAACGCCCGGTTATGCGGCGCCGGAGCAGTTGGATTTGAAAGGGGATGTAGGGGCGTACAGCGATGTGTACGCCTTTGGCAGATTGCTGCACTATATGTTGACGGGGGACGATCCTTACCTGCCGCCTGTCAGAAAGCCGCCTATCCGCGCCTACGACCACAGTTTCAGTTTTGCCCTGGAAGAACTGTTAGAGGATTGTGTCAGGCAGGAAGGCAGGGAGCGTCCGCCGGATATGCGGTGTGTGCAAAGAAGGCTTGAGAGACTGCCCAGACAGGGGAGTCTGCGCTGCGCGATGGACAAATTGCGTGGACTTTTAGGAGGGCATGCCCCGCGGTATCACTATGAAAAAAATATTTTGTTGACAGACAGAACTCGACGGTGACAATTCGGTCATAAAGGGATTGTGGCAAGAATACCCAAAAATGATTGTTTTCCCGACATGATTGTGGTATAATTTACTAATCGGCAAGGGTGTTTGAGCAAGCGGAGGCAAAGCGGATGAAACGAGACGAGATGGCGGCGGTTGACCGTTTTTGGGATATATTTAACATTTTAGATCCGAGCATGGATGACTATTTGTTTGTCTATGACATGCAGAACGATTATTATTGCATTTCTCCCAGCGCTGTGGAGCGTTTTGCAGTTCCGCAGAGCCGGTTCCACAATATTGTTGAGAACTGTGAGAAGTTTGTCTATCCGGCGGATCTGAAACCCCTGCAGGAGGATCTGCGGCTGATCCAGAACAATCAAAAGTCAACGCACGATATCGAGTATCGCTGGCTGGACAAAGAGGGCAAGCCTGTCTGGATCAACTGCAGAGGACAGGTGATCCGCGATGCACAGGGTGAGCCGGAGTTTTTGATAGGCTGCATCAACGAGATCGGGATGAAGCAGCGGGCGGACAACATCAGCAATGCCATGCGGGAGACCAGTCTGCAGCGGGAGTTGGAGAAGCAGGGACAGAATCGCCTGGAAGGGTATATTTTGCGGATCGGCATCGACAATTTCAAGGAGATCAACGAGAACAGAGGTATCGATTACGGCGACATGATTTTGCGCAAGACGGCGGAATGTATCGAAGAGATGCTGGATCCCGGGCAGAAGTTCTACCGCGTCGTGGCGGACGAATTTATCGTGCTGGATCTGATGGAGCGTCACGGCGAGGAGGATGCCGTGCGGCTCTACAAGAGAATACGCAGCGGCATAGACTATTTTATCGCGGAGAACCATTACGAGGTATTCTATACGATCTCGGCGGGTGTGTTGGCGTTAGACAAGGTCAAGAATCAGGAGTATATCAACCTGATGAAGCTGTCGGAGTTTGCCCTAAACGAGGCGAAGAACCACGGCAAGAACCAACATTATCTGTATGATTTGGGCGACTACAAGCTGTTTTTGCACAGGCGCAAACTGCTGCGGACGCTGCGGTGGGCGGTCAACAATCATTGTGAAGGTTTTGAGGCATATTTTCAACCCATTGTGGATATCGGCCAAAAAAAATTGATCGGGGCGGAGACGCTGCTGCGATTTCAGCATGAGGAGCTGGGTGCGATCTCTCCGGTAGAGTTCATTCCCTTGTTGGAGGAGAGCGGGTTGATCATTCCTGTGGGGAAATGGGTGTTGGAGCAGGCTTTGGAAGCATGCAGCAGGATTCAGCAGAAGATTCCCGATTTTCGCGTGTCGGTAAATATTTCCTACATTCAAGTCTTGAAGAGCAGCGTGCTCAATGTGATATTGGATCTGGTCAAACGGTATCAGTTAAAGCCTGGAAGTCTGATGATCGAGCTGACCGAGAGCGGTTTTTTGGAGTCGAATGAGAATTTTATCAAATTCTGCAGCGGACTGCGTGAAAACGGAATCTTGCTGGCGCTGGATGATTTTGGCACGGGTTATTCCAATTTCCATTATTTGTACAATCTCAATCCCGACACGATCAAGATCGACCGTTCTTTCACGCTGATGGCGCTGAAGAACCCTTATGAGTACAATCTGCTGCGTCACATGGTGGATATGACGCACAGTATCGATTTAAAGCTCTGTATTGAAGGGATCGAGACGGATCAGGAACTGCAAAAGATCTGCGAAATGAATCCGGATTACATCCAGGGATACTATTTTGGCAAACCCAGTCCCTACGATTCCTTTGTGGCGGATCATATTCAGGGAAAAGGGGAAGCTTGAACAGGTACAGTCCATATGGCGCATGAGTGTGGGCCGTAGAATAAAAGATAAAGGAGAAGAGAGATGCGTTTTTTTATTGACACAGCGAAGGTAGAGGATATCAGAAAGGCGAACGATATGGGTGTGATCTGCGGCGTTACCACCAACCCCTCGTTGATCGCCAAGGAAGGCAGAGTTTTTGAGGAAGTCGTGGCGGAGATCGCCTCTATCGTGGATGGACCTATCAGCGGAGAGGTGAAGGCGACTACCGTGGACGCGGAAGGTATGATCGCGGAAGGACGCGCGATCGCCGCGATCCATCCCAATATGGTCGTGAAGATCCCCATGACGGAGGAAGGCTTGAAGGCTTGCAAGGCGTTGACAGCAGAGGGCATCAAGACCAATGTCACCTTGATATTCAGCGCCAATCAGGCGCTTTTGGCGGCGCGTGCGGGAGCGACCTACGTCTCTCCGTTTTTGGGCCGTCTGGATGACATCAGCCAGAGAGGTGTGGATCTGATTCGTGAGATTGCAGAGATATTTGAGATGACCGATCTGGACACCCAGATCATCGCGGCGAGCATCCGCAACACGATCCATGTGACCGACTGTGCACTGGCTGGCGCGCATATCGCTACGGTTCCCTACTCCGTGATCGCGCAGATGGTGAAGCATCCTTTGACCGACGCAGGCATCGCCAAATTCCAGGCGGATTACAGGGCGGTATTTGGAGACTAAGCATAAGAGCTTAAGAAAGCGGCTGTACCGGAATTTGTTCCAGCACAGCCGCCTTTTTATCGGTTCATGAAAATTTATTTCATGGACTCCTCCTGCTTCTTGATCATACGACGAACCATCTCGCCGCCGATGCTGCCTGCCTCGCGGGAAGTCAGATCTCCGTTGTAGCCTTCCTTCAGGTTCACGCCAAGCTCGGATGCGATCTCAGTCTTGAAACGATCCATAGCGGCCTTTGCCTCGGGAACTTCTACTCTGTTCGTTCTGTTTGCCATTGTTTTCTCACCTCCGTGACTTTTGATTTTTTCTCTTTTCTCTATCTTCAAGATAAGCGCGCAACCGCTTATCCTGAAAAAATTCGGGCTAAGCATTTGCGATCACTCATCTTGATGATAGTATTGACCGCATGTTTGAAAATATAATGGAAAGTTTTGTATTTTTGTGTTATACTCACGAGTGAATGTTAGTTAGTATTAAGATAGGAGAGAGACCGCAAAGCCGCGGCTGCGCGGAATCACTACGCGTTGACTGACTTACGAAGGAGGATCGTCCTGAGTAACAAGGTGTTTTTTTTGCGCCTTCCTTTTGCCAGACGGACCATTTGCGAAGGGAGAAACGACTATGAAAATGAAAAAAATGATCAAAAAAGTGATGGCGGCGGGGATCGCCCTGACATTTCTGTGCGGTGTGCTCACAGGATGCGGAGTCCAACCCGAAAGCATCGGACAAACTCAAGTTCGCATAGGGGCGCTCAAAGGGCCCACTACGATTGGACTTTTAAACCTGGCGGACCAGGCGAAGCAGGGCGCATGCCAAAATGCATACGAGATACAGATGGCGACGGCGGCGGACGAGCTTTTGCCTCTGATGGTGAAGGGAGAATTGGATATCGCTCTGATCCCTGCCAATGTGGCGAGCGTACTCTACAACAATACTGAGGGCCAGATCAGTGTGATCGATATCAACACTCTGGGTGTGCTCTATGTGGTCTCGGGCGATGATTCCATCGTAAGTGTGGCAGATCTGGAGGATAAGACCGTCTACCTGACGGGAAAAGGAACCACTCCGGATTATGTGATACAGTATATTTTAGAACAAAACAATGTGAATAACTGTGCGCTGGAATACAAATCGGAGGCCACGGAGGTGGCGGCAGTGCTGGCAGAGGATGTAAATGCAGTGGGGTTGCTGCCGCAGCCTTTTGTGACGGTAGCCTGTAGGCAAAACGATGCGCTGTCTGTCGTGCTCGATCTCAATGAGGAGTGGGAGCGGCTGCAAGGAGCGGAGGGCAGCAGTCTGGTGACCGGCGTCACCGTGGTCCGCAACGCTTTTTTGGAGGAACATCCTGAGGCGGTGAAGATCTTTTTGGAGGAACATGCAAAGAGCGCGGGGGCGGCTGTCGAAGATATAGAAAAGACCGCGGAGTTGGCGGTGGAGGCGCAGATTGTCGCACAGGCTGATATCGCCAAAGAGGCGATCCCGCAATGTAATATTGTATGCATCACCGGCGATACGATGCGGCAGGCGTTGTCCGGATATCTGGAGGTATTGTACGAAAGAAATCCCGCATCTGTAGGAGGCACGCTGCCTGGGGAAGGCTTCTATTACCTTCCCTGATGGGGAAAACGTATGGGGAGTAGATGCGATTGATCAAAATAGGGAGAATACCGCCTATGAAGCAATGGAGATGGAAGAGAGTCCTTATCATACTATTTTGGCTGTCTGTATGGCATATTCTGGCCTTGTGGGTGGACAATAAGATTTTGTTGGCCACTCCTTTTCAGACGCTTTTGGCATTGTTTGGACTGCTCCCGAAGGTGTCATTCTGGCAGGCGGTGGCGGGAAGCTTAGGGCGGATCGGCCTAGGCTTTTTGTCCGGTACGGTGACGGCGGTTCTATTGGCGATCTTCAGTTATGCCGTTCCCTTTGTGGAAGAGATGCTCTCGCCTGTGATGAGCCTGTTTCGATCGATGCCCGTGGCGTCCTTTGCGGTGATCTTTCTGATCTGGTGGGGATCTTCCTTTTTGGCGGTGGCGGTCAGTTTTTTGGTGGTACTGCCCAACATTTATGTGAATGTGCTGGAAGGATTGAAAAATACGGATAAAAGACTTTTGGAGATGGCGCAAGTGTTTGGCATCCCTTTCAAAAACCGCTTCTATTATATATATGTGCCGGCGTTGAATCCTTTTTTGATGGCAGGGTTAAAGCTGGCCATGGGAATGGCTGTGAGATCCGGCGTGGCGGCGGAAGTCATCGGCACGCCCCTACATTCCATCGGAGAAGGGTTGTATCTGTCCAAGATCTATCTTGAGACGGCCAATGTCTTTGCCTGGACGGCGGTGGTGATCTTGTTGGGGTGTGTCTTGGAGAGGCTGACCCTGTACCTGGCGCAGCGCTTTTTTGACTGGCAGCCAAAGTGTGCCGCGCGGTCTGCGAGAAAGAAAACGGCGCAAGAAACCGCGCAAAAAGCTACGCGGCTTCTCTGTAAAAATCTATTCAAATCCTATGGCGGTCTGTCTGTGGTGCGAGATCGGACCGCGACTTATGAGTCGGGGCAGATTTACTATCTGACCACGCCCTCCGGCAGTGGCAAGACCACATTTTTGCGCCTGTTATGCGGACTGGAGGAGCTGGATGAGGGCGAGATAGAAGGGGTGAAGCAGTTTTCAGTCGTGTTTCAGGAAGATCGTCTTTGCGAGGATCACAGCGCCGTGCGGAATGTGGAACTGGTGACAGGGCCGTCTGCCCGGGTGAGAGAGAGCCTTTTGCAACTGCTTCCCCGGGAAGCGCTCGACAAACCCTGCGGACAGTTGAGCGGCGGCATGAAACGTCGGGTGGCGCTAGTCAGAGCCATGGAGGCGGACAGCGAGTGTGTTCTTTTAGACGAACCTTTCACCGGAATGGATGCAGGTACAAAGGCCCGTGCCGAACGATATATCAAAGAGCGGCAAAAAGGCCGGATCCTGATTATAGCGACGCATTTATGAGAGATAAAAGCGTTTGCGGGCAAAGGACTTTGCGCTAGTATACCGCTTTTTAATTAGCTACACTTTTTGAGAATGTTTCAACGGTAAC
>JAMPHU010000072.1 GCA_023663225.1 Candidatus Gastranaerophilales bacterium | reverse complement strand
TGTATGGCAAGGAGGACACCATGATCACGATTCAATGGGACGCCCTGATTGCGGAACAGTTTGACATGTATTATATTGACCAAAACGGCGATAAGGTGCGGCCTTATATTATTCATAGAACTTCCATGGGCTGTTACGAGAGGACGCTGGCATGGCTGACCGAGAAGTACGAGGGCAAGTTCCCCACCTGGCTGTGTCCCGAGCAGGTGCGCATTCTTCCGATTTCCGAGAAATATGCGGACTATGCCGCCGAGGTGGAGAAGGAGCTGAAAAAGAACGGTATCCTCGTGACCACCGACACCCGTTCCGAAAAGATCGGATTTAAAATCCGTGAGGCGCGTTTGGCCAAAGTTCCCTACATGCTGGTGGTGGGACAGAAAGAGTCCGAGGAGAAGGCGGTGTCCGTGAGAAGCCGCTTTGCGGGGGACGAGGGTACAAAATCCCTGCCGGAATTTATCGGACAGATCTGCGAGGAGATCCGCACCAAGGCCATCCGCAAAATCGAGATTGCGGAAGAGGCAAAGTAGGACGGCTGCGGACAAAGCGGATTTTGCGCAGGGATTTCCCGTATCCGTCAGGAATAAGGAAGCGGGCAATGGGATAAACTGATTTCTGTGCAGCGTATGCGGAGCAGATGCCGCTGCACAGAAGGAGGCTTATCATGGCAGATTTGAAATGTGGCGTAGAAAACTGCACCTATAACAAAGAATGCCTCTGCAGCAAGGGTGATATCATGGTGGGCGGCAAACATGCCTGTAACTGTGACGACACCTGCTGTGAGAGCTTTGCGGAACGCAGGGAGGGACATGATGCCTTCACCAGTTCCTTGGAGCATCCCAGCAGAACCATCAGTATCGACTGCGAGGCGATCAAATGTATTCACAACAGCAATTACAAATGTGTGGCTGATCATGTGGATATCCGGGGCTGCGGGGCGTGCAACTGCAGGGAGACCAACTGCGCGACGTTTACGGAGCGCTGACAAGGTGCGGAAAGCGGATGAGATTCGTCCGCTTACATAGATGTGGGGAAGTTCTGCGGCCGAAATCATAATTTCATAGACTTTATTGGGCGGTTATGATACAATAACCTTATTCAAGGCATGAAACGGCCGAATGGCCATCAATCATGAGCGATGCTGTACTCATGATACAATAAGTGCATACGCAAGACAGGAAGCGGCCGTAGGGTCATATATCTTGGACGCTTGCGGACATGGTACACGATGCATAGGAGGTGCAGGCTTATGACAGATACTGAAAAACTGGATCTTATTTTAGCTGAAATGCAGGGAATGAAGGCGGACATGCAGGGAATGAAGGCGGAGATACAAGATCTCAAAACCGATCTGGAGGAAGTCAAGGAGAAGGTGACGAAGATCGATCTGACGATTGACAATGAGATCCGCGTCAATATTCAGCGCGTTGCGGAAGGGCATCTTGATTTATCGCGAAATATGCATGAGGTCATGAAGCCGAATAATGAAATTGAAATGCTGGCGATCAAGGTCAGAATGCTGGAAACCGATATGCGGGAGATTAAGTCCAAGATTTCTTGAAATTTTTTTCTTGAAAATATTTGTTTTTCCTGCTTGACAACCGGCGGGGATAATGATATTCTAAACAAGTGTGTAGCAGTATGTTGTATTGCTGCATGGCAAAACAAGCAGAGTGTCCACTCTCACCTTACGGCGAACGGGCTTGTAAGCGTTCAGATTTTCTATAGCGTATCCGGGCGGTTTTGTGCGCCGGGAGCGCGGGTAGAGCAGTTTGAGTGGATGGTTATGCTGTCCGCTTTTATTTTTATCTATTTTCTTATGCATGGAGGTATACGACCATTAGCGATTTAATGATTAACGAACAAATTCGTGACAAAGAGGTACGTGTAATCGGGGAGAACGGTGAACAGCTGGGGGTGATGTCCGCGAGGGACGCCATGAGGCTGGCCGAGGAAGCGGAGCTTGATCTGGTGAAGATTGCGCCCACCGCACAGCCGCCTGTGTGCAGAATCGTGGATTATGGCAAGTTTAAGTACGAGCAGCTCCGCAAGGAGAAGGAAGCCCGCAAGAAACAGAAGACGATCGAGGTAAAGGAGATCCGGCTGTCTCCCAACATCGATACCAATGATTTGAACACCAAGACCAATGCCGCCAGAAAGTTCTTGACCAAGGGCGACAGGGTGAAAATTACCCTGCGTTTCAGGGGACGTGAGATGGCGCATATGAACAACAGCAGACATATTCTGGACGATTTTGCCGAAAATCTGGCGGATATTGCCGTTGTGGAAAAAGCCCCCAAGGTGGAAGGCAGGAGCATGACGATGTTCCTTGCGCAGAAGAAGCAGTAAGGGGACGCTGTCAAGAAGTGATGCAGGCGCCGGAAGAAAGCGGTTTCCGCAGTTTCTGTGTGCATCAAATAAAGGCGGCCGGGAGTTTTGGGCCTGCCGCACATCAACGAATATTTAGGAGGAAATAGTCATGCCCAAAATGAAGACAAGCAGAGCAGCTGCTAAGCGTTTTAAAGTAACAGGCACCGGTAAATTGAAGAGATCGAAAGCGTATAAGAGCCATATCTTAACCAAGAAGAGTACCAAGAGAAAGCGCAATCTGAGAAAGCCCGCTATCACGGATGCAACCAATGTTAAGAATATGAAGAAGATTTTACCGTATTTATAAGCCGGGCAAGGAGGAGAATAAGAGATGGCAAGAATTAAAGGTGGCTTGAATGCCAAGAAGAAACATAACCGCGTACTGAAGCTTGCAAAGGGCTACAGAGGCGCAAGAAGCAAACAGTATAGAATTGCCAAGCAGTCGGTGATGAGGGCGCTGGCAAGTTCTTATGCAGGAAGAAAAGAGAGAAAACGTCAGTTCAGACAGTTGTGGATCGCCCGTATCAATGCGGCGGCCAGACTCAACGGCCTCTCCTACAGCAAGTTTATGTACGGCTTGAAACAGGCCGGTGTGGACATGAACCGCAAGATGCTTGCCGAGATGGCGGTAAACGATGCGGAAGGCTTTAAGACGCTGGCAGAGCTGGCAAAGAGCAAGATCGCATAATGGCGATAAAAACCGAGCAATAAAATTTAAGGGGTCGTTGCAAAAGAGATTTTTTTCATCTATTTTGTAACGGCTCCATTCTGTTTTCATTTTGAATACTGTGTAAATGATCCCGCAAGGCGCAAATCCGGCCATGTACGTCAGAGTGGGGAGGAGCAGGAGTGTGAATGTCGGGAGCTATGGGTGCCAATGTGGATTATCATGGTTGCGGAAAACAAGGATAGCGTGACAGGAGACGCCTTATGAGAAAAGGCGAGGCGGTCGGGTGGTTCTGAAAGGAGTATAAGCGATGAAAGATTCAAAACAGGATTCCTTTTTGGAAGGCTCCATTTTTGGGGCGTTAATCCGATTTGCAGTGCCGGTGCTGGGAGCGCTTATCCTGCAGGCGGCTTACGGTGCGGTGGATTTGATGGTGGTAGGTTGGTTTGGGGACGCCGCCAGCATTTCCGCAGTGGGAACCGGAAGCAGCTTTATGCAGATGGCAACCTTTATTATTACCAGCCTTGCCATGGGTTCTACCGTGGTGATCGGGCAGCATATAGGGGAGCAAAAGCCTGAGGAAGCCGGGAACACCGTGGGAACCACTATTTTGCTCTTTGCCGGCATCGGGGTCGTGATGACGATAGCACTGGAGCTTTTTGCGGGAAAGATTGTGGGGATGTTACAAGTTCCTGCGGAATCTGTGGACAAGACAATACTGTATCTGCGCATCTGTTCGGCGGGCATTCTGGTGATTATTGCCTATAATGTGATCAGCGGCGTCCTGCGCGGGGTGGGAAACGCCAATCTGCCTTTCCTCTTTGTGGGGATTGCCTGCGTGGTGAATATTATAGGGGATTTGCTTCTGGTGGGCGCGTGTAAATTAGATGTGGCGGGCGCTGCGCTGGCGACAGTTCTTGCTCAGTTTGTCTCCGTGGTGCTGTCGGCGGTGATTATCCGAAAACAAAAGCTTCCCATCTCGTTTTCCCGCGGGCAGTGCAGGATTTATGCCAGAGAATTGAAAAGGATATTAAATGTGGGCATACCTATCGCCATTCAGGAGACCATGGTGCAGATTTCCTTCCTCGTGGTCAATGCCATTGTAAACGAGATGGGACTCATGCCCTCTGCAGGATATGGAATTGCCCAGAAGATCATCTCTTTCATTATGTTGGTGCCGTCTTCGGTGATGCAGAGCGTATCTGCCTTTGTGGCACAGAATATCGGAGCTGGTCAGAAGGAGCGGGCATGGAGAGGGTTTCTCACTGCAATGTGTACCGGATGTGCCGTGGGGGTGATGATCTTTTTGGGAGGTTTTTTTGGAGGCGGAGCGATGTCCTCCATTTTTACTGACGATAGGGAGGTTATCGCCCAGAGTGCAGATTATCTGAGAGGATTTTCGATAGAATGCATTTTGACTTGTGTGCTGTTCAGCAGTATCGGTTATTTTAATGGCAGAGGAAGGAGTATCCCGGTGATGATTCAGGGGCTTTCTTCTGCGTTCTGCATCCGAATCCCTGTTTCTATTTTGATGTCGCGGCTTCCGAATGCCTCGCTGATGCTGGTGGGACTGGCGACGCCGATCACCACTGTTTACGGGATCTTCTTTTTTGTGATATGCTTTGTGAGGTTGAGAAGGGAGAGGACGAAGATAGGGGGCGGTTAAGAAGTGTTCACCCCCAATCAGCGCTCCTCGTCCCTTTCCTGTCTTGCCTAATCATACTCCGCCCCGGTTTTTAAATAGTCCCAGAGCAACACATCCGGTTCATCGTCTACGCCGTGGATATAAACCCCGCTTGAATAGCCGGCGTTTCGCTCCCAGATCTGCAGGGAATACCAGCCCAGCTTTGACTCATCTTCATCCGATTCTTTGTAATAAATAATGCGCATACAATAGGTTCTGCCGTCTACCGTAAAATCATAAGAAGGCGTCAGCATATTGGTTATTTTCCCGTGATTTGACCAACGCTGAAAGGTATCGCTCAATTCATAATCCTCATTCCATCCCGGGAATTCCTCTATGAAACGGTCGATTTTTTCATCAAAATGCTCGATTTTACTCTTGGCATATGGAGAAAACATATCTTTGATTGACTGTGCATCTTTCCTTTCTATTGCGTCAATCAAAAATGCAACCGTGGTCTGCGCATCCGCGTACACAGGATTGACTCTTCTTGTCTTCGGAGCGTCGCATCCTGTGATGCATAAAACCATAATCACATATAGGAAAACCGTGAATCGCTTTTTCTTCATGACCGCTCCTCCGTCAGGTATGTCAGTATCGCGATGGTCATGTGTTGACCTCGATCTGCTGTGCTACAAGCTGATCCGCCCCGTAGAGCTTCCGCAGGGCGGGTTTTTCGATTTTGCCGGTGGCGTTCCGGGGGACGTCCGCGAAAATGATCTTCTTAGGGCGCTTGTAGCGGGGCAGTTCTTTGCAGAATTCTTCAATCTCTTCCTCGGTACAGGTCATGCCCTCCTTGACGGAGATGATGGCGCCGGTGATTTCTCCCAGCCGTTTGTCGGGCAGACCGATGACGGCCACATCTTTAATCTTATCGAAGGCGCTGAGAAAATGTTCGATTTGTACGGGGTAAATATTTTCGCCGCCGCTGACGATCACATCCTTCTTGCGGTCCACCAGAAAATAGAATCCGTCCTCATCCTGCATGGCCATATCCCCGGTGTAAAGCCAGCCGTCCTTCAAAGTCTCCGCAGTGGCCTCCGGGTCGTTGTAGTAGCAGGTCATGACGCCGGGACCCTTGACGCAGAGTTCACCCACATCGCCCTGCGGCACGACATTGCCGTTCTCGTTCACAATCCGGCACTCCCAGCGGTAGCCGGGAACGCCGATGGCGCCCACTTTATGGATATTTTCAATTCCCAAATGTACACAGCCGGGGCCGGTGGATTCGGACAGGCCATAGTTCGTGTCATAGAGATGATGGGGAAAATATTCTTTCCAGTGTTTAATCAGGGAGGGCGGCACAGGCTGCGCGCCGATGTGCATCAGACGCCATTGCTCCAGATCGTAGTCCTCCTTTTTCAGATCGCCCCGATCCAGCGCATCCAGAATATCCTGCGCCCAGGGAACCAAGAGCCAGACAATGGTACAGTGTTCCTTGGAAACGGCGTCCAGTATGATTTCCGGGGTTGCACCCTTTAACAGCACGGCTTTACTGCCGGCGCAGAGGCTTCCCATCCAGTGGAATTTGGCGCCGGTGTGATACAGGGGCGGAATGCACAGGAACACGTCGTTCCGGTCTGTGAGATGGTGTTTCTGTTCCATCTGGGCGGCCTGCGTCAAGCTTTCATGATTGTGCAGAATAGCCTTGGGAAATCCCGTAGTACCCGAGGAAAAATAAATGGCGGCGTCGTCCTCTTCCTCGAGACGGATCAAGGGCGGCTGGCTGGAGCAGTCCGCCACCAGTTCCCGGTAGCTTTCGGCGAATGTGGGGCATCCGTCCCCCACATAGATGAGGAGCCGTCCTTTGCTCAAATCTTCCTCAATGGATTCAATCCGACCGATGAACTCCGGGCCGAAGAACAGGATATGTACCTCCGCCAAGTCGGCACAGTATTGAATCTCATCTGCGGCAAAGCGGAAATTAAAGGGGACTGCAATGGCTCCGGTTTTCAGGATGCCGAAGTAAATCGGCAGCCATTCCAGACAGTTGAACATGAGAATCGCCACCCGGTCTCCTTTTTGGATGCCCCGGGAGAGCAGCATGTTTGCCACCCGGTTGGCCTTTTCGTCGAAGATGCTCCATGTGATTTCGCGGCGGTAGGGCTGGGCGCTTGTCTGTTGTACCAGATCGTATTCTTTCCAGGTGGTGCGGCGGGGGTCGGTCATGGTGGGATTCAGTTCCACCAGAGCCACCTCGTCGCCGTAGAGTTTGTGGTTTCTTTCCAATAAATCCGTTACGGGCATGATGCTGTTTCCTTTCGCTTGTAATGTATTTCTATTTTATTCCGGTCTTATTCTCCGCGGCCCAGAAGAAATGCTTTTTGGTTCAATTCGAGAAACTTGGCGGGAACGCATTCCTCCAGAGCAAGCTGCCATTTCTCGATGGGAATGTCAAAATATTTGGAGAGCCGGCCCATCAAGACAATGTTGACGGCCTTGGCGCTTCCGGCGGACATCGCCAGAGACAGGCAGTCCATGGCGTCCACGGCGATCCCCAGCCGCTCCATTTTCTCGATCAGCTGCTCCGGGTAGGAGGCAGCGCCCGTGACCACGGGCATGGGTTCGATCTCCTGCGTGTTGACCACGATGCGGCCGTCCGGTTTCAGGTATTCCAGATAGCGGGCGGCTTCCAGCTTCTCAAAGGAGACGATAAAATCCGCCTGTCCCTTGTCGATGATGGGAGAGTAGACTTTTTCGCCGAAGCGCACATAGGTCACAACGCTTCCGCCGCGTTGGCTCATGCCGTGGACTTCAGAGACTTTGACGTCATAGCCCTCCTGCAGGAGAAGGTGTCCCAGAAGCTTGCTGGCTAACAGGGAACCCTGACCGCCGACGCCTACGATCATAATGTTTTTGGTGGTGTTTGTATTCATTCCGAGTCTCCCTTCAGCGCGTTGAATTTGCATAATTGGCCGCAGACGCCGCAGCCTACGCAGAGTGTGGCGTCGATCGCGGCCTTGCCGTCCTTCATGCTGATAGCGGGACATCCCAGACGCATACAGGATTTACATCCTACGCACTTTTCACAGTCCACCCGCAGAGGGGTCTTGGGCTTGACATATTTTAGAAGCACGCAGGGGCGGCGGCTGATGATGACGGATGGCTCCGGAGCGGCAAGCTCCTCCTTGAGTACCCTGCTGCATTCTCCCAAATCATAGGGATCGACGACTGTGACGCGGCGGATGCCCATGGCCAGACACAGCGCTTCCAAGTCGATTTTGCCTGCGGGGGCGCCTTTGATATTGTATCCTGTAGTGGGATTCTGCTGGTGTCCCGTCATGCCTGTGATGGAATTATCCAAAATGATCACGGTAGAATTGCTCTGGTTGTAGGCGATGTTGGCAAGACCCGTCATGCCGGAATGTACGAAAGTAGAGTCGCCGATGACCCCCACGGTTTTCCCCTCGCAGCTTCCTTCCGTGGCCTTGTTAAAGCCGTGGAGGGAGCTGACGGAAGCGCCCATGCAGAGTACCATGTCGATGGCGTTTAGGGGCGCGGCGCTCCCCAAGGTATAACAGCCGATGTCACCCAGAACGGTACACTTGTTCTGGGCCAGCGTATAAAAGAGTCCCCGGTGCGGGCAGCCTGCACACATCACGGGAGGCCTTCCCGGCAGAGGCTCGTCCAGAGAGCGGCAGGCGGGAAGTTCCACGCCCAGTTTGTCCGCAATCAGATTCTGGGAAAATTCCCCTTCCACGGGCAGGAGATCCTTGCCGGAGACTTCCAGCCCGAGACTTCTGCAATGATTCTCGATAATGGGATCCAGCTCCTCCACAATGATCAGCTTGTCTACCTTGGCGGCGAAATCCAGAATCAGCCGATCGGGCAGGGGATGAACCATGCCCAGCTTCAGAATGCTCGCCGTTTCGCCGAACACTTCTTTGGCGTATTGGTAACTTGTGGAAGAAGTGATGATGCCGATGCTGGTACCGCCCATTTCCACCCGGTTGAAAGGGCAGTCGTTGGCGTAATCGGCAAGCCGCCTCATGCGCTCCTCGACGACGGGATGGCGCTTTATGGCGTTGGCGGGCGTCATGATGTATTTGGAAGTGTTTTTTTCATAGGGGAGAGACTGGGGCATTCTGCGTTCGGCGGTATCGACTACACTCTGGGAGTGAGCCACCCGGGTACACATCCGGACGATCACCGGGGTGTCGAAAGTTTCGGACAATTCATAGGCGCGCTTGACAAATTCGCAGGCCTCCGCGGAATCCGCGGGTTCCAGCATGGGAATCTTGGCGGATATGGCGTAGTGGCGGGAATCCTGCTCGTTCTGGGAAGAATGCATTCCGGGATCGTCCGCAACGCAGATCACAAGGCCGCCCCGCACACCTGTGTAGGAGGCGGTGAAAAGAGGATCCGCCGCCACGTTCAGGCCTACATGCTTCATGCCGCAGAAAGACCGCTTCCCGGCAAGGGAAGCGCCAAAAGCCGTCTCCAGAGCCACTTTCTCATTGGGCGCCCACTCGCAGTAGATTTCGTCGTATTTAGCGGCTTCCTCCGTCACTTCCGTGCTGGGCGTGCCGGGGTAGCTGGAGACCACCGAACAGCCCGCCTCATAAAGGCCGCGGGCGAAAGCCTTGTTTCCTAGCATCAGTTCTCTCATGTTTGATTTACCTTTCCTATTGTATTCATGAATTGTCTCTATTTGTTCCTATTTGTATCTTTGTATCGGCTTGTATCCATGAACAGTTTTATTTTATCATTTTTCGACAATATAGTAAAGCGGACAATTTCCTTTTGGGGCAGTTCATGTGCAAAATCCGGCAGGCAGCGTGTGCTTTTAGGCGTTTGCGAAACGCTATTTTCCGGAATTCAAATTGTGCAGATTGTATATTCATAAGCAGACCCTAGCGAACCGTTGGCACTTAGGCGCTGTATTTTAGCGCCTTATGTGCCACTACGGTGAGGTTGGAGCGAAAGCGTGTCTGCGTTGAATGTGCAATCTGCACAATAACTCTTTGCAAATTAGAGCGTTTCGCAAATGCCTAGCGTGTGCTTTTATTGCAAGGAGTCGCGGCTTGCCGATTCTCCCAAACCTCATCAGAAAATTCTCGCATCAAAAAAATCAGAAAAAATTAGGAATTTTTCAAAATAGTGCTGGAAAAACTGTGGGATGTGTGCTATAATACTTCCTATGCAGACATAGTTCATTGGTAGAACATCAGCTTCCCAAGCTGAGGAGGCGGGTTCGATTCCCGTTGTCTGCTTTTTTTATTGCGTTTTTCACACGCATCATTTATTTTTTGTCCGGAAATTGAGCCGTGCGGCGTATATTGTGCCATGTCCGGAGCATACTAGGGATTGCGGGCGGCGGAAACCGTGGATCGCTCTGCGAACGGAGGCATGGGGCATGAAGCTTTCTTTTCGATGGTATGGGGCGGAGGATTCCGTTCCGCTACAGCATATTGCACAGATTCCGGGAATGGAGACGATTGTCGCCGCGGTTTATGATGTGCCGGCGGGAGAAGTCTGGCCTAGAGAGAGCATCGCGGGACTGAAAGCTGCCGTGGAGGCGGCAGGGCTTTCTTTTGAGGTGGTGGAGAGCATTCCCGTCCATGAGGACATCAAGCTGGGACTGGACAGCAGAGAGCGTTATATTGCCAATTATTGCGAGAATATCCGGCGTGTGGCGGAGGCGGGGATCAAGTGTGTGTGCTACAATTTTATGCCGGTGTTCGACTGGACCCGGACGGAGACGGCGCACAGGCTGCCGGACGGCTCCACCACGCTGGCCTATTATGAGGAACAGGCACAGGCCGTAAATCCTTTGGACAGTGACAGCGATCTGACATTGCCCGGGTGGGACGCCAGCTATTCCCGCGAGGAGTTAAAGCAGGTGGCGTCTCGGTATCAGGGAATGAGTGAGGAGAAACTCTGGGACAATCTGACGTACTTTTTGGAGCGGATCATTCCTACAGCGGTGGAATATGATGTGAATATGGCGATCCATGAGGATGATCCGTGTTTTGAAATTTTCGGACTGCCGCGCATTATCACCTGTGAGGAGAATCTGGACAGGTTTTTGCAGATCGTGGATGTACCCAACAACGGAATCACGTTATGCACGGGATCTCTGGGATGTTCAGGGCGTAACGATGTGGTGCGGATGGCGGGAAAATATGCCGCCATGGGACGCATTCATTTTGCCCATATGAGAAATGTGGCGGTGCTGCCAAACGGTTTTGAGGAGCGGGCGCATCTGTCCTCCTGCGGCAGTTTGGACATGTATGCGATTATGAAAGCGCTGCATGACAATGGTTTTGCGGGGTATATCCGGCCGGATCACGGGCGGATGATCTGGGGGGAAACGGGCAGACCGGGGTACGGTCTGTATGACCGCGCGCTGGGAGCCGCTTATTTGAACGGTTTGTGGGAGGCGGTCACAAAACAGGCGGGGAAGTAAATGATTCTTTGGACTTTTAACGAGGAACGCAGAACTTTTTCCGGTAAAAATATTGACTTTTGATAGACGGCCTATTATACTTTAATTGTTGGTTTTATTCTAGTTTTCATTTTGGTTTTATTGTATAATCCTCGATAGCTCAATGGTAGAGCACTCGGCTGTTAACCGAGTTGTTGCAGGTTCGAGCCCTGCTCGGGGAGCTATATTTATAACTTAGCACAAGATCTGTAGATATACGTATTTGCAGGTCTTTGTTTTGATGTTTCCTGTTCTGTAAGGGGGATTTTGTTACACAAATGCAGCGCAATGAATCTTTCATTAGAAAAAGGATGGTGAAAATTTGCAAAGGATAGATCAAATGTAATTCATGTGGTGATATTATTGAATCAACCCATACACATGAGTTTGTAAGATGTAAATGTGGTCGTTGTTTGGTGGATGGAGGAACTGATTACTTGAGAAGAGGATTTACAAATACAAAAGAAGACTTTACAGAGTTAAGCGTAGTTGAAGGAGGAAAATTTTTATGAATGATATGGATTTTATTAATATGATTTCTGAATTTGTGAAAAACAGCATAGATAATAACCCCAATTATTCAGAATGGGAAAAATGGTGGAGAAAATCCGGTGTTGAAGAAACGGAAAAATATGCGAAACAACTCTATGCACAAAAGGAAACACAGTTTGGAAATAGATGATTATTAAAAGTTTGTTACTTCAGGCGAGGAGGCACAGTAATGAGTGTACTGGCGCAAAATGCAAATACTAATGTTATGGAGAATTATAAAAAACAGATAACATTGTTTCAGATATGCAGAGCATTATCGATGCCTCTCAAAAACAGGCTTTCCAAGCTGTGAATACAGCATTGTTGCAGCGCAATTGGTTGATCGGATATCGCATCGCCAAAGAGAATTGAACGGAGAAGGTCGTGCGGAGTATGGTCTGAATGTGATTAAAAGTTTGTCAAAAGAATTGACGAAGCTATATGGCAGAGGCTTTACCAAGACCAATTTATACAGCTTCTATTCTTTCTACCGCTGTTTCCCTAAGATTTTCCACGCAGTGAGTGGAAAATCTGTTAGGCTGCTGTCTTGGACACATTACCGCTGTCTGATTCAAGTTAAGGGCGAAGCGGCGCGCAAATGGTATGAAAAGGAAGCCTATGAGCAGACATGGGCGTTCGGACTTTGCAGCGCAACATTGATTCGCAATATTACTACCGACTTCTGGCAAGTCAGAATCCAATACCTGTTGAACAGGAAATGAAGAACATCACGGCACCGTACCAGACAAGCTGGAATTCATCAAGAACCCTGTGGTTGCCGAGTTTTTAGGCTTTTCAGCGGACGAATCTTTTACGGAGACTCAGCTTGAAAGCAGTATAATATCCAATCTGCAAAAGTTCCTGATGGAGCTTCGAAAAGGCTATGCGTTTGTAGCGTGCCAACAGCATATCAAGACGGAAAAAGAGGATTATTTTATTGACCTTGTTTACAACTATATCCTGAAGTGTTTTGTCCTGATTGATTTGAAAGCGAGCCGCATCACACATAGGGCAGATGGATATGTATATCCGTATGTACGATGAATTGAAGCGCGGCGAGGGCGATAATCCAACGCTCGGAATTGTTCTTTGTATGGAAACCGATACTTGAGTTATCAATGGATGCTCTGAGTGAGATTTATGGAAAATCACCAGAAGAATTTGATTTTTATTGGGTTGGCATGGAGGAAAATCCCAGAGGTTACGCAGATTCAGAGGAAGAATGCAGGAATCAGGCGAGAAATCAGAAATGCGAAAAATACAAAATCTTGCCTAGGGTGTAATAATGAGTTTGTATAATTGGAATCGTGAAAATAAAGTGAAGAAAATTTTCTCTTGATTCTATTTGCATATAATTTTATTTCGGGAAACAAACATATATCGTATATCATAAAACTGAAATTTGTAGTGAAATTTGATAAAGTGTGTTATACTGTTTTTACAAAAATCATTTGGAAGGGATGAGGGTTATGGAAGCAATGCAAACTGCGCAGGCGGTAAACAGACAGAACAATATGCAGACGGTAGATGATGCCATGAATATCCTTTTTTCCAGACTGGACGAAGCAATTGATGACATGGAACATGGCAGAACGCAGAGCCTTGAGGAAGCCTGAGAAGAAATTGATAAGATTTAGGGGTGCGTATGAAAAAAGGGCAATATCGTGTAGAAATTGCTGAAAGTGGAAAACAGGATGTGAAAAACATAAAAGAATACATTCTGGAACATTTTCAATATCGGGAGTTGGGAGAGAATTTTTCAAAGAAGATTAAAAAGCAGCTTTGGGCTTGGATATGTTTCCGCAAGGTCATGGCAAGGCGGGGTTTGTTTATCGTGGATATGAAATTTATTTGAAACCAGCCGATACCTATTTATTGTTTTGTATTATTGGTGAGCAAAAGAGAAAAGTGATTGTTCTGCGTATTATGCAGGACGGGACGAATTGGCAGTTTATAATGAAACGCTGGCTTCAGCAGAAAGAATGTCAGTAAATTATAGGATGTAATGTATTGAAAAGGATATTATCCCAAGAGCAAGGTGAATTTAACAACCTTTAGCATTTTCCGGTTGCATATCAATCAATGGTAGAGCACTCGGCTGATAACCGAGTTGTTGTAGGTTCGAACCCTACTCGGGGAGCTGAACCTGCCACTAAAGCGGCAGCAAGGTGTGAAGGACACACACCTAAAAGCCCGTAAACATCAGTGTTTGCGGCTTTTTTGCTATCTGGAAAAACACTTAAGGAGGGGCAGGATAGTGCGTGTGACTGCAAAAGCAGAGGTGTGAGTGATAACCGAAAAACAGACCGGGACTGCATTTCCTAGGGGATGGTTGTCGGCTTTTCGTACATCTGGGAAAGTCGGATATGAAAAGGCGGCGGGATGCGGGTATGTCAGGAGATTTCTTTTTCCGCTGGTATGTTTCCAGACAGGCATGCCGTAGGCATGTTCGCAGGAGGCGGAAGCCTCTGCAGGGGTTTGGGGTGTCCCCAGCCAGCAGTTTCAAAATATCCGAAAAGAATATCCTGAAACATTGCTGGCAGCGAAACGAGGAATATAACATAAACAGGTGGATGCTGTAGAAATTAGATGACACCATGAGTTTTAGCAAAAGAGCATAAAGCAGATAACAATTCATCTATATGTCAAAGAATTTAATTCAATGTTTGGACTTGGAATAAAAAATTTTTTGCGGATGAAAAGAATAGAAAATGTAAGAACTGTATCATCGAAATAGATTCTTTAAGAAAATATGAATGAGACTGATGTGAACGAAAAGCTTGTTTAATGTTTTATAATATACGGCTGTTTAATTTGTTGGGGTGATAGTAACGATATTTTGTTATGATTAGAGATAGTATATGGTACAATATAGGGAAAGAGAATTATAATAATGCGAAGTCAAAGATGGATATTGGGAGCGTTCACCGGAGAAAGAAGCTCTGGAATTTACAGATGAGGAGAAAGAAAAATGGCAGCAAAAGCAACAGTTAAATCGGTAGAACCAAATATTGCTGATTTGGCAAATGGGTGGTTGAAATCGTATAAATTGGATTATAAGTTAGAGCAGGAATCCCTAAATACAGAAATTGATACTGCTCTTAATGATTATTTTTCTAAAAATGGTGGTACGGGTGGAAATAGACCTGATTGTAAACTACTGCTTCAGGATAAAACATTGAGTTTTTATCCGGTACTTATAGAGTACAAAGGATATAAAGACAAACTCGTTAAACTTGATGCCAACGGTCAAGTAGATAATAAAACGGCAAAAAATGACCCGAATTTTAAAAATATTAACACATACGCTGTGAATGGCGCTGTCCATTATGCTAACGCATTACTGCACCACACAAGCTACACTGATATAATTGCTATTGGAATGACTGGTTATAAAGATGATAATGGAAACCTACAATATTCTATCGGTGTTTACTATGTTTCCAAGAACAATTTTGGTGTTGGACAAAAGATTGATGATTATTCTGATTTTTCGTTTCTCAGAAAAGAGAACTTTGATAGCTTTATTGAAAAAGTAAAGAGCCTGCAATTATCGCAAGAAGAAATTGATAAGCTAAAAGAGCAGAGAGAAAAAGAAATAGATGCCAGCTTAGTAAGGTTGAATAACGATATATACCAAAATGAAAAGGGCTTGGGGGAGAATGACCGTGTATACCTTGTGGCAGCTTCTATTATTGCGACTCTTGGCATTTCTGGAAAGGTAGCGCCTCTCGAAAAGTCGGAGCTTAAATCTTCATCAGAAGAAGGTAACACTGACGGGGATATTCTCGTCAGGAAAATCAAAGCTTTCTTAAATGAAAAGAAGTTACCCGGAGAGAAAAAAGAACTTATTGTAAGGACGTTACAAAACACTCTGACTACTGATAATATTAACAGGGTTGAAAATGGAGAAAGCCAGTTAAAACGTGTATTTACAAAAATTGTTGATGATTTAGGCATTTATTATAAAATCGGATTAACCACTGATTTTACAGGCAAGTTGTTTAATGAAATGTATGGCTGGCTGGGATTCTCACAAGATAAATTGAATGATGTTGTCCTTACGCCCTCTTATGTCGCTAAATTATTAGTCAAGCTTGCCAGAGTGAATAAAGACTCTTATGTTTGGGATTTTGCAACCGGCTCTGCCGGACTTCTTGTGGCGGCTATGAATGAAATGCTCAATGACGCTAAGGAAAAAATAAAATCTCCTGACGAATATCAAAGAAAAGCTGCTGAGATCAAGGCGACACAGCTATTAGGAATAGAATTGCTTTCCAGCGTTTATATGCTTGCTATTTTGAATATGATTCTTATGGGGGATGGTTGTTCAAATATTTTGAACAAAGACTCCTTAACGGATTTTACTGGTAACTATGGTTTTGGAAAGACCAAAGATAAGTTTCCGGCAGATGCCTTTGTCTTAAATCCGCCATATTCCGCGCCTGGAAACGGAATGAATTTTGTTGAAAAAGCTTTGTCAATGATGCACAAAGGATATGCAGCTATTATTATTCAAAACTCGGCAGGTTCTGGAAAGGCAATCGAATATAATAGAAGGATACTGAAACATAGCACATTGCTTGCGAGTATAAAAATGCCAATAGATTTGTTTATCGGTAAATCAAGTGTACAGACAAGCGTTTATGTGTTTAGAGTTGGGGAAGCCCATCAAAAAGATGATGTTGTTAAGTTTATAGACTTTTCTAATGATGGTTATACTCGTTCCAACCGCAAAAAGGCAAGTAATAATTTGAAAGATACTGACCATGCAAAAGAGCGTTATCAAGAGGTCATTGATTTAGTGCGCTTTGGAAAAGGTAAACTGCACTTATTTACGGAAAAGGAATACTATGAGGGAACGATTGATCCAGAAAATGGTGCAGATTGGAATCAGACTGCACCGATAGACACAAGGCCCACGCTGGAAGATTTCAAAAAAACCGTAAGTGATTACCTTGCATGGGAGGTTTCAAATTTGTTGAAAAATCAAGATTGTGAGGATGACAGCCTGGGAAAATAGAAGCCTCACTTAATAATATGTTACAGGCGGTTAAGTGGGGCAAATTTACGCTTGGGGATTTGTTTGAAGTAGAGCCATATGCAAAAAGATTTGATGCAAATAAGGTTATTGTTAAAGATAGGGGGAAGTACCCTTACATAGTCAGAACAAGCTCTAATAATGGACAAAAAGGTTTTATAGATGAAAATAGAGAATTTTTAAATGCTGAAAATACTATTTCATTTGGGCAGGATACTGCGACTATGTTTTATCAAGAAAAACCATATTTTACGGGTGATAAAATTAAAGTGTTAAAGCCTAAAAGTGGTAAGTTCAATAAAAATAATGCTCAATTTTTTCTTGCCGCATTAAGAAAACCTTTTGAATTGTTTTCTTGGGGAAGTTCAAGCTTTAATGTTGATATTATTAAGAGCCAGAAAATAGAATTACCCGTTAAGAATGGCGAGATTGATTTTGATTTTATGGAATCTTTTATTGCCCAGTTGGAAGCTCGGTATGTTGCTGAGTTGGAAACATATCTTTCCGTTGCTGGGTTGAAAGAAACAAGCCTGTCTCTTGAGGAGAAACAGGCATTGGCGGATTTTGATAAGCTGGAATGGGGAAAATTCAACCTTGAAGCATTATATGGGAAGTCAACGCGGGGAAAGCGTTTGAAAAGCGCGGATAGAATTTCAGGAAGTTTGCCATTTGTGACTGCTGGTGAAGCTGATGAAGGAATTTCTGATTTTATTGGTAACGACGTACACGTTTTTTCAAAGAACACAACAACAATTGATATGTTTGGTTCAGCTAAATATAGAAGCTATGAATATGGCGGAGATGACCATATTGCAGTTGTACATACAGAAAATTTACCAATGTATGCAGCGATATTTGTTACAACGGCAATTCATAAATCCTCGCATAATGGTCAATTTGATTATGGCAGAAATTTTTATGCTAAAGATGCCGATAATCTTGACATTATTCTTCCGGTAAAAAACGGGCAGCCTGACTATGGTACAATGGAAACAATTATTTCAGCAATTCATAAAATTGTTGTAAAAGAAGTTGTTTCGTATTCAGATAAAAAAAGCAAGACAACGAGAAAAGTTATTTCAAGTGACTCTTAAACTATGCCTAGTAGTTTCCAAATACGAACGCACTGCGTTCGCAATTGACACGGACGCACTATCGTCTTTTCCTGTCGGTGGAAGATGACTGAGCCAGACAGTGGTATATGGATGAAGCAATCTCCTCTTTTAATGGGACTGTCAGCTTTTTTAAAAGATTTGATATCCTTTCCATTCATACCAAGTAACTTGAGGAGCGCATGGCGGATAAGGTACAGATGAGGATTCAAGAATAGGAATCTTCTTATTACAGTTTGTAGAATCAAATGTTGTTTGAATTTTGATGTGGCTTTTGTCACAGAAATAGACTATACGGTACTTTAGGCGAGATTTTATTATGAAATTTAGACATGGCATAGAGAGGAGTAGTAGATGGATAAAGAACCGATAAGGCATCATTATATTCCGCAATTCATTTTAAAAAATTTCTGTTTTAATGACAGGGGGGAACTGTTTTATTTTGACAGAAAAAATTCCCAAACTACCGTAAAGAAGACCAAGGATGTCTTTATGGTTAGGAACTTATACCGCGATGAGATAAATAATCCGGATGATCCAACAAAGATAGAAAAGGATTTGGCTCGATTCGAAAGAGAAGTCTCACAAATTATAAAAGGAAACTTTCTTGACAAGGATGAGATAAAAATCACTCTAGAGGAGGACGAGAAGCTTAAACTCTTTTTTGCCGTTATGTCGTTCAGGTCAAAGCTTACCAGTGATACATTTGGAACAGGCGCATCAGAGGAGAATCAAGTATTTTACTCCATGTATCAGGAAGATGGAAACCTGTCCGGCTTTTGGAAAAGGAATCTGGGGAATTTAGTCAATTGCAGGTCATTGAAAGAAATATGGGAACATAAAGAAATTGACGATCCGATTAAAACCTTTTTTCGGAGAGATACCTGTGGATATTTTGGTCTGTATTTTGTTGTTGCAGAGAGAAGGGGATCTATAGACTTTATCATAAGTGATGCTTATCCAACGGTTATAGAGGGTGTAACGGAGCGGAAGCTGGGGTTAATGCTATACTCCATATTTCCGATTTCGCCTGACAGAATTATTCTGCTTGCCGCAAACGGAGTTTGCAAGGTACCAAGAAATGTAGTGGTCTTTAGTAATGAAGTTCTGAGAAAACCCAAACTAAATCCAGACGGTAAATCAATAACAATTCGTACTAGAAAAATATATGAAAATGAGGTGCGGTATGTGAATTCTGTGCTGCTGAAAGAGGCTAACGAAGGGGTTGCGTTTAGAGAGAAAGGTAGGATATTCATCTTGTAGGAGCAGAATATGCAGTATGAAAATTCGTAGCGAAATTTGATAAAATGTGTCATATGTTTTCACAAAAATCACTACACAAAAATGGAACTGCGCACTAATTACTTAGTGCGACAGCCCCCTTTTGAATTCTGGAAAATGTTTTCAAGCTTTCTTCATCAACTCTGCGCCTGCGTTCCATGCCTTTGCAATCTGCTTGCCGGTGGAATAATAGCCGTGTTGGAATTGGTCAAAGGTAAGCGCCTTCAGCTTTACGG
>JAMPHU010000071.1 GCA_023663225.1 Candidatus Gastranaerophilales bacterium | reverse complement strand
CATCTCAGGGACTTTCTGTCTGTTTGATTCCTACAATAAGTTTACACTACCAGCAGGCATTTCCAATATTGACACAAATTTGCTGGCTTGTTAGAATACAGATATCAGAGAATATTTTACATGAAGGAGAAGCGGATATGTACGATTGCCGTATTCATTTTTACCTGACAGGTCATTCGTGCCGTGCGTTTGAAGTGATAAAGGAAATGCCCTCACCGGAACATTTTACCTATCTGTTTGCGGAGAGCGGCAGTCCGCAAAAAAACTTAGCGGAAGAGGCGGACGTGATTGTGGCCGCCTTGTCGGATCTGGACATGGCGGAAGCTTTGGAGATTCTGCTGTCCGGCAAACGCAGCGAATCCGAATTGATTCTGCTTATAGATAAAGACCAAATGAACGTTCTGGCCAAAGATTCGGCTCTGGAGAAAGTCAAGGACGTCTGGATTTGGCCGATGCCGGACGAGGAAATCCGGTTTCGGTTCACCAGATGGCAGCAGACTTATAAGATGAGCAAAGATTTCTGGCAGACCAGCCATTATCTTGAATCCACCATCAACAACATTCCGAACCTTGTCTGGTATAAGGATAAAAACGGGATTCATGAGAAAGTCAACGACAGTTTCTGCAGGACGGTCAATAAGACCAAACAGCAGGTGGAAGGGCGCGGCCATGCTTATATCTGGGATGTGGAGCAGGACGATCCCGCCTGTATAGAATCGGAGCGCGAGGTGATGAGCAAGCGGCAGACCTGCGTGTCCGAGGAGATCATCAAGACCGGGGACGGCATGAGAACCCTCACAACTTATAAGTCGCCGCTCTACAATCTGGACGGCAGCGTTATGGGGACGGTGGGCGTGGCGATTGACGTGACGCAGGAGCGCGCCTACGAACAGGAGATCATCAAGAAAAATCAAACTTTAGAGACGATTTTCACCACCATAGACTGTGGAATGATGCGCCATACGTTGGACGGTTCCCGCGTTCTCAACATCAACCGGGCCGCGCTTAAGATTCTGGGATATGAGTCGCAGGAAGAGTTGATGGCGGACGGATTCGATTTGATTGCCGCGTCCGTGGTGGACGAGGACAAAGGCAGGCTTCAGGACAGCATCAAGACGTTGAAGAAGGCGGGGGACAGCACCAGTCTGGAGTACCGGGTGCGCCATAAAAACGGGGAAATCCTGCATGTGATGGGAAATATTAAGCTTTTGGAGGAAAACGGGGAGCTGTTCTATCAGCGTTTTCTGCTGGATTATACGGCGCAGAAGCTTCAAGAGAAAAAGAACGAGAGACGTCAGATGGAGTTGGTTCAGGCGTTGAGCATCGACTTCAATCTGGTCTGCTTCGTGGATCTGGATACCGGAATGGTGTCGCCTGTCCGAAATGACGGGAGTGAGATCGGCGATGCGTTCAGCGGAGCGGTTTTGCTGGAAGAGAGCATGGAGCGCTATATAGAGGAATATGTCTATGAGGAGGACAGGGAGATGCTGCGCGGGGCAGTCTCCATGGAAGCCTTGAAGCAGGAGTTGGCGGAAAGGAATCTTTTTTCTATCAATTACCGCAAATACAAGGATGGCGCAATCACTTATTTTCAGATGAAAGCTGTGCGCGCCGGAGATGGGGAGGAGAACGACGCTTCGGGAATCGTTCTGGGATTCCGCAGTGTGGACGGGGAGATCCGCAGGGAGATGGAACAGAACAGCCTGTTGGAGGCCGCGCTCTCACAGGCCAACAGAGCCAGCAAGGCAAAGAGCGTCTTTCTGTCGAATATGTCCCATGATATCCGGACGCCGATGAACGCCATTGTGGGATTCACCAATCTGGCCATTACGCATATCGATCATAAGGAGCAGGTGGAAGAATATCTCAAAAAGATCTGCACATCCGGCAATCATCTGTTGAGTCTGATCAACGATATATTGGACATGAGCCATATTGAGAGCGGCAAGATCCATCTGGATGAAAAGCCGTGCAGTCTTCCGGAAATCCTGCATGGGCTGCGCAATATTTTACAGGCGGATATCCATGCGAAACAGCTGGAACTTCACATCGACACGGTGGATGTTGTGGACGAAGACATATACTGCGACAAACTGCGGCTCAATCAAGTGCTTTTGAATCTGCTCAGCAATTCGGTGAAGTATACGGGCGCCGGCGGCGTGATCAGCATGAGGATTACGGAAAAAGCGGGGGCGCCCGCAGGATATGCGAACTATGAATTCTTTATCAAAGATAACGGCATCGGTATGAGCAAGGAATTTGTGGATCATATTTTCGAGCCTTTTGAGAGGGAGAACAACAGCACGATCAGCGGGATTCAGGGAACCGGACTCGGAATGGCGATCACGAAAAATATTGTGGATATGATGAACGGTTCCATTGATGTGAAGAGCGAACAGGGTGTTGGCAGCGAATTTACGGTTTCCTTTGCGTTCAAGCTCTGTTCCGAAAGCCGGGATCTGCAGGATATACCGGAGCTGAAAGACTGCAGGGCTTTGGTGGTGGATGATGATTTCAATACCTGCGACAGCGTCTCCTATATGTTGGGACAGCTCGGTATGCGCGCCGAGTGGACTCTGTCCGGAAAAGAGGCCGTGCTGCGTACCCATCAGGCAGTGATGCGCAGCGACGACTATTCCGTCTATATTGTGGATTGGCTGCTGCCGGATATGAACGGTGTGGAAGTGACCCGCAGAATCCGCAAAGAGACGGGACAGAAAGTGCCGGTGATTGTTCTGACCGCCTACGACTGGTCCGATATTGAGGAAGAGGCGAGAGAGGCCGGTGTGACGGCATTTTGCAGCAAGCCCCTGTTTCTGTCTGAGCTGAGGAACTGCCTGCAGTCGGTAGTGCATTCGGATGACGGAGAAGAACAGGCAGGCGCCACAGAGGAGACGAAGCTCCGCGCAGGGCGTATTCTGTTGGTGGAGGACGTGGAGCTGAATCAGGAGATTGCGGTGGCGATTCTGGGGGATGCGGGCTTTACCACCGAAGTCGCACAGAACGGCAGGGAGGCCGTGGATATGATAAAGCAGTCTGAGCCGGGATACTATCAGCTGGTACTCATGGACGTCCAGATGCCGGTGATGAACGGTTATGAGGCGACGCAGGAGATCCGGAATCTGGAGAATCAGGAGCTGGCTTCCATACCGATCATAGCTATGACGGCCAATGCCTTTGAGGAAGATAAGCAGGCGGCTTTAAAATGTGGAATGAACGGGCATATCGCCAAGCCCATTGACATCGCCAAATTGTTTGAGACCTTGGACAGCGTACTGTGATGCTAAACGAAAAAAGCGCTCGCAGCATTTTGTGCTGCAGGCGCTTTTGCAATAGGGTCATCCCTCGATAGCGATATACTTGTTCTGGGACACGGCGTTTGCATCCACCTTGGGGATTTCCAGCTTCAGCACGCCGTTTTTATACTCGGCGCGGATGTCCTCCTGCCGCACGCCATCGCCCACATAGAAGCTTCTCTGCATGGTACCCGAATAGCGCTCCCGGCGGATATATTTGCCGCTCTTGTCCTGTTCGTCTTTGTCCAGCGACTTGGCGGCGGTGATGGTCAGGCTGCCGTTTTGAAGCTCCGCCGAAATCTCGCTCTTCTCAAATCCCGGAAGCTCGATGGCTACCTGATATCCGGAGTCCTGTTCCTGCACGTCCGTCTTCATCATGTTCTTGGCATGTTTTCCATACAGGTTTCTGTCCATATCGGCAAATCCTGCGAAAGCATCCTCCATCCACTCGTCAAATAGATTTTCTCCCCAAAAATTACGCATCATCATAAGTCATCTCTCCTTTTCCTATTGAATGCTATTCATGAATGCATTTACCGGAATGGCGTTGCACCATTCGTTTTTCTTGTTCTAGATGTAATATAACACGCATTATTAGCAATGTCAACAGGCGAGTGCTAAAATTGTATAAACAATTTATAAAGAAGAGATAAAATTTTTCTCATTTCTTGGGGGAAGATTTGGGATCCTTGGGTTTCTTCGGTTTTGGCGCGGGCAGCTCTCTACAGGTCGCCACAACCAACTTACTCAAAAACGCCCGGTTGTCGATATCCTCGACCAAAAAATAGGGTTTCGCTCCCTGATAGGGCGGGGCGGTCTCCAGATTTGGCGCCATCTGCCGTCCGGCCTCCGTGATTTTGACAAACAGTTGATTCTCGCAGATGAGTGCAAAAATCTTGCCGTCGCAGTAGACGCCGTATTCGCCGAACATTTTGCGGCAGGTGATCTCGCCCGCATCAGCAAGCTGATCTGCGACATATTGAACAAATTCTGGGTTTGACGCCATTGTGGTTCCTCCTTTTTCATACGCCTTGCGGGCGGGTTTTCAGGCTCGGGAAATTCAAATGATAATTCTAGTATATAGTCTTTGGGGCGGCAAATCAACAGATTTCTCATTCAATTCGCATATTCGCATATTTACAGGGAGTGCCGACGGTATTATAATAGAAAAGGCGTTTTCACAGATATTTCACAAAAGCAACATGATTTTTTGACAATTTCTGGATAAAATAGGTTTTGTGAAAAATGCGGCCATTGTGCCGTAAAGCGGCGTCCGCCGCATTTTTAGGGAGGAAACCATGATTGAGGTAACAAATCTGACAAAGAAATACGGGGATCACATCGCCGTAGACAATTTGTCTTTTCGCGTGGAGAAAGGACAGATTTACGGCTTTCTGGGACCCAACGGAGCCGGGAAATCCACAACAATGAATATCATCACCGGTTATCTGGCAGCCACGGGAGGCACGGTGACCATCAACGGCAAGGATATTCAGAAAGATCCGGAGGAGGCCAAGGCCTGTGTGGGCTATCTGCCGGAGCTGCCGCCCCTGTATATGGATATGACGGTACAGGAGTACCTGAAATTCGTGGCACAGCTGAAAAAAGTTCCCAGAGAGGAGCGGGTCAGACAGGTTGCCGAGGTCATGGAGATGACGCAGATCGACGACAAGAAAGACCGGCTGATCAAAAACCTGTCCAAAGGTTATCGGCAGAGAGTCGGTCTGGCACAGGCGATTCTGGGCTATCCGGAGGTCATTATTCTGGATGAGCCTACGGTGGGTCTCGATCCCAAACAGATCATTGAGATTCGCGATCTGATCCGCAGGCTGGGGGAAAATCACACGATTATTCTAAGTTCCCATATTTTGTCCGAGGTCAGCGCCGTCTGCGACCACATTATGATTATTTCTCACGGAAAGCTGGTGGCCAGCGATTCGCCGGAGGGGCTGCAGACCCTTATGAGCGGCGCTTCGGAGCTGGAGATCGAGGTAAAAGGAAGTTTTGAGAGCGTTCGCAGCGCGGTGGACGCCGTCCCGGGCATCCGCACAGTGGAGGAAATGCCGTCCGGGGAGGAGGGTTGCGCTCGGGTACACATTGTCTCCGGCGAGGGAGCGGACATCCGGGAGGCGGTTTTCTATGCGCTGGCGGAGAACAGGCTGCCCATACTCGAAATGCAGCATCGGAAGAAATCTCTGGAGGATATCTTCTTGGAGCTGACGGAGGACACAGGGTCTTCCGAGACCGCCGGGGGAGAGATCGAAGGCGGAGAGGATGCGGATGGAACGGCGGCAGCAGCTGCGGCGGAATCTGCGCCGGACGAGACGGAAAACAGCGCGGCAGAGGAGGAGAACTGACATGTTTGCAATCTATAAGAGGGAACTGCGTTCCTATTTTCAATCGTTTATCGGATATTTGTTTATTGCCGTGACTCTGTTTTTCTTGGGGTTGTATTTCCGGGTGTATAATCTGTCGGGCGGTTCGCCCTATTTTGCCTATGCGGTGGCGAGCGTGATTATCGTTTTCCTGTTTACGGTGCCGATTCTCACCATGCGGGTGCTGGCGGAGGAGCGGCGCAACAAGACTGATCAGCTGATCTTGACGGCTCCCGTGACCGTGGGCGGCGTCGTCATGGGCAAATTCTTGGCGCTTTTGACGGTGTTTGCGGTTCCGGTGCTTATCATATGTCTGTATCCGCTGATTATGACGTCCTATGGGACGGTGCCTCTGGGGGAAGCCTATCTGTCGATTCTGGCCTATTTTCTATACGGTATGACGGCGATCGCCATCGGACTGCTGATCTCCTCGCTGACGGAGAGTCAGGTGATTGCGGCGGTGCTGGGGTTTGTGGTTCTGCTTTTGGGCTATATGATGAACGCCATCTGCGGGATGCTCTCGGTGACGGAGAATCTTCTGACTAAGCTTTTGAGATGTTTTGATCTCTACACGCCCTTTGCCAATCTGCTGGAGGGTACTTTAAACGTCGGCTCCATCGCGTATTTTCTATCCATAACGGCGCTGGTGCTGTTCCTCACGGTGCAGTCCATCCAGAAGAGGCGCTACAGCGTCTCCGTGAAAAATTTCAGCATCGGAGCCTACAGTACGGGCATGATTGCGGTGGCCGTGGCCATCGTGGTTGTGATCAATCTCATTCTGGGCGAGATGCCCGCTACATGGACGGCGTTGGATCTGACCAGCCAGAAACTTTATTCCCTAACCCAACAGACCAAGGAGTATGTGGGCCGGATGCAGGAGGATGTGACGATTTATGTGCTGGCTTCCGAGTCGAATCAGGATGCCACCTTGAAGCAGACCCTGCAGCATTATGACGATTTGTCGGATCACATCACGGTAGAGTATGTGGATCCCACGGTGAATCCCCTGTTCTATACGAAATATACCACCAGAGCCTTGTCTGCCAACAGCCTGATCGTGGTCAGCGATAAGCGCAATAAGGTGGTGGATTTCGGATCGATTTATGAATCTGCGTATGACCGCTCCTATAATCTGGTGACTACCGGATACGACGGCGAGGGTCAGATCACCAGCGCTCTGGATTATGTGCTTTCCGATGAGATGCCGCAGGTGTACGAGTTGACGGGGCATGGGGAATATACGCTCAGCAGCACGTTTACGGCGGCCCTTGACAAGGAGAACGTGGAGCATTCCTCCATCAATTTGATGGATTATGACGCGGTGCCGGAGGATGCGGCCTGTCTGTTTATGAACGCTCCGGTAAAAGATCTGTCTGCGGACGATCTGAAGAAGATGCGGGAATACCTGAACGCAGGCGGGAAAATGGTGATTGTGGCGGGATATACGCAGGAGGATACGCCGAATATGGACGCATTGCTCGGCGATATGGGAATGCAGATCACGGACGGACTGATCGTGGAGCAGACTGCCGCAAACTATTACGGCATTCCGTATTATCTGCTGCCCGTTCAGAGCAGCTCGACTTACACCGCGGGCGTATACGGCAGCCAGTATATTTTCGCTCCCTTCAGCATGGGCGTTGTGATTGAGGACGAGACGGCGGCGGATCTGTCCTACACGGAGTTTCTCTCCTCCTCCGATCAGGCTTTTGTGAAAATGGGTGAGTTGAATGCGGAGGATTTCAGCAAGGGTGAGAACGATCCCATGGGACCCTTCGCCGTAGGCGTGGAAGCCGTGAAAACGGTGGGCGATGCCGAGGCGACGATGGTGCTGTACGGATGCGAGCAGATTTTTACGGACAATGCCAATCAGATGGTGAGCGGCGCCAACCAGATTCTCTTTACCAATACCATCGGCAGGTTCATCAACCATGAGGTCAGCGTGTCCATACCCGTGAAAAGCTATGACGTGTCCTATTTGATCGTTCCCAGTGCGGACAATACCAGAATCGCCGCCCTGACCATGGGGATTCTTCCGGTAGGATTTCTGCTGGCGGGCTTTGTGGTCTGCCTGAGAAGGAGGAAGCGCTGATGAGAAAACAGTCCAGACAGTTTGTGATTCTGCTCCTTGTGCTGCTTGTGCTGGCGGCAGCAGGCTGGGGGCTTCGGCAGTATTATATCGGACAGAGCCAGAAGGGGCGGGAGATTTCGTATGTGTTCGATCTGGATAGATCCTCGATTGCGGAGATCGGCTATGACTATCAGGGAGAGCATTATTCGTTTGTCAAAGAGGACGGCGTCTGGTACTATGAGGGCGATCGGACGCTTGCGCTGACGCAGGGAAGCGTGGAGTCCATGGCCACCACCATCGCGTCCATGGAGATTCTTCAGACCATTGAGGGTGTGGAGGACATGGAACAGTACGGTCTGGGAGAGGAGCGCAGAACCTTGGACTGCCGGACGGACGAGGGCGAGTATGTGCTGTATATGGGGAATTTTAACGAGACGACCCAGATTTTTTATGTGTGCAGGCCGGAGGAAAACAAGGTGTATGTGGTGTCCAATCAGGTGATGCACTGTTTCAGCCGCACGCCGGAGGATTTGAAGAGCAGCGCAGGCTAATAGGAATCCGGCCGGATTTTGTCGGAAAAATACGATGAATAGTCGTTCATATCTTGTCCACAATGCGATATAATGTTGTCACGGAAAAGTGGAAAAGGGGGATGGATATGTTTCGTATTTTTCGGGAAGAACCGCTGATTACGGCGGCCATTTTAGGATTCATGGCGCTCAGCCTCTTCGGCAGGGTGCTGCTGGGCTTTCTGTATCAGAATATGATCCGGGAGGCGGACAATATGGCTGTCACGGACAATCGGCTGTTGAGACAGTGCAAATTAAAGTTTGCAAACTGTTACCAGCTCAACAACGGCGTGGCTAATATTCCTGTGTTTGTGGACAAGTTTTTGAACAAGCTGGCGCTAGGACCGCTCTCTTTCGAGACCCTGTACCATCTTGCGGGGCAGAGTATGATGTTGTCCGTTATTTTCGCGGGAGTGGGAATCTGCAAAGCGATTGCGGGGGGACGCACGCTGGGAGAGATTCTGCCCTATTACATAGTGAGTCTTCTGGGATTGTATCTGCATTTTTCCGTGTCCGCAGTGGTGGATGTGAAGAATAAGAGGCGTGTGTTGAAGATCAATCTGGTGGATTATCTGGAGAACCATCTTTCCGCCCGCATGGAGATCACGGAGAGCGATATGGCGATGCTCTTCGGGGAGACCATGTCCGCGGGAGAGAAGAATATGCGTCTGGCGGCCGTGGGCAGAGGCGGCAGACAGGGCAGACGCACCGTGGAATTGATGCCGATCGGAAGCCGCGAGGGTTCCGAGAAGGAGAAAAAAGAGGAACTGTCTGCGGATTCCGCACAGAATCCACCGTCCGCTTCCGACCCCGTGAGTTCCTTCCATATCACCGACGAGGAACTGGAGGCGCTGATCAAAGAGTTTTGCTGATAACGGCTTGAATTTGCCGCGCAGTTTTGCTAAACTGGAAGTAGATGGGCGCGGCTGGTAATTTTTGCCAAAATGCATGGCGACGCGTACAAAAAAAGAAAAGGAGCAAGGCTATGAGCAAACAGGTTACATTTGATTATTCCAAGACAGGTTCGTTTATCTCCGCGGAGGAGATCGGCTACATGAAAAAACTGACGCTGGATGCGAAAGATGTACTGCTGTCCAGAAACGGAGCCGGCAATGATTTTCTGGGATGGATCGACCTTCCCGTGGATTATGACAAGGAAGAGTTCGCGCGGATCAAGGAAGCGGCAAAGAAGATCCAGAGCGATTCCGAAGTGCTGCTGGTGATCGGAATCGGCGGTTCTTATCTGGGCGCGAGGGCGGCAATCGAATTTTTGAGCCATAGCTTTTATAATGTGGTGGACAAGAGTGTACGCAAATCGCCGGAGATTTACTTCTGCGGCAATTCCATCAGCTCCACCTACTTAAAACATCTGATGGACGTGGTGGGTGACAGAGATTTTTCCGTCAACATGATCTCCAAATCGGGAACCACCACGGAACCTGCCATCGCTTTCCGCGTATTCAAGGCAAAGCTGGAGGAGAAGTACGGCAAGGAGGGCGCAGCCAAGAGAATTTACGCCACCACGGACAAGGCCAGAGGAAGCTTGAAGAATCTGGCGGACGAGGAAGGATATGAGACTTTTGTGGTACCCGACGAGGTAGGCGGGCGGTTTTCCGTTCTGACCGCCGTGGGACTTCTGCCCATCGCAGTCAGCGGCGCGGATATCGACAAGCTGATGGAGGGCGCTGCTAGCGGCAGAAAGCGCGCGCTGGAGAATGATTTTGAGAGCAACGATGCGCTGCAGTATGCGGCGCTGCGCAATATTCTGCTACGCAAGGGCAAGAGCGTTGAGATTCTGGCAAATTACGAGCCTGCCCTGCATTATGTCAGCGAGTGGTGGAAACAGCTCTACGGCGAGAGCGAAGGCAAGGATCAGAAGGGCTTGTTGCCCGCCAGCGTGGATTTGACCACGGATCTGCATTCCATGGGTCAGTTCATTCAGGACGGTGCGAGAATCATGTTTGAGACCGTGCTGAACGTGGAGACTTCCCGTGAGGAGATCATCATCGGTGAGGAGCCTGTGGATTTGGACGGCCTGAATTATCTGGCGGGCAAATCCGTTGACTTTGTGAACAAGAGCGCCATGAACGGTACGATTTTGGCGCATACCGACGGTCAGGTGCCGAACTTTGTGGTGAACATTCCCGAGGTGAACGAGTTCTATCTGGGAGAACTGTTCTATTTCTTCGAGTTCGCCTGCGGCGTCAGCGGGTATCTGCTGGGCGTGAATCCCTTTAACCAGCCCGGTGTGGAGAGCTACAAGAAGAATATGTTCGCCCTGCTTGGAAAGCCCGGCTATGAGGCGCAGAGAGAGGAACTGTTAAAGAGACTGTAAGAGCGGCAGTTCCCGGGCAGCGGCAGAGATAACGGCAACGGGAATAATTGCATAGGAAGCAGCATGTACCTTGCGAGGAGGTACATGCTGCTTGTGTCGTTGGTGCAGTCTATCAGACTGTAGTATCGCAGGTAAACCTGCGATATGCGGGGGTATAAGATTGAAAATGAAAATTGTGGTGTTGGAGCGTAACAGCGTGGGGCCGGACATTCCCGTGGATTGTTTTGAGGAATTGGGAACCGTGACCTATTATAAGAATACCGTGACAATCGAGGAAGTGCGGGAGCGGGTGAAGGATGCGGATATTATCGTGGCGAACAAATCTCCCATGCGGGAAGAGAGCTTGAAGGATGCGCCGAACGTAAAGTTGATCTGCGAGTTTGCCACCGGGTATGACAACTGTGATTTGGACTATTGCAGGTCGAGGGGGATTCAGGTGCGGAATGTGGTGGATTATTCCACGTCTATGGTGGCCCAGCACACGTTTACGCTGGCGCTGGCGCTCAGCCAGAAGCTTCCCCATTATGACAATTATGTCAAGTCCGGCGCATACAGCGCACAGGACAGGTTTTCCAATTTTGACGTACCCTTCTATGAGCTGGAGGGCAAGACATGGGGCATTGTCGGGATGGGAAATATCGGCAGACGGGTGGCGAAGATCGCCTCGGCTTTCGGATGCCGGGTCATTTTTCATTCCGTCACCGGGCAGAGCAAGTGTACGGAGTATGCCCGGGTGGATAAGGAGACGCTGCTTGCAGAGAGCGATTTTCTTTCCCTGCACTGTCCGTTGAGTGAGCTGTCCTTGAATTTTATCGACGGGGAGGCGCTCCGGAAGATGAAGAGGTCCGCGGTTCTGATCAATGTGGCCAGAGGACCTGTGGTGAACAACAAGGATCTGTATGAGGCGCTGACGGCCGGGGAGATTGCGGCGGCCGGGTTGGACGTGCTGGAGCAGGAGCCGTTGCGCAAGGAGAATCCGCTCAGTCTCTTTCAGGACAGTAACCGCCTGATTATCACGCCGCATTTGGCGTGGGGAAGCGTGGAGGCGCGCACCCGGTGCGTGGAGGGCGTATATCAAAATATTTTGGCGTTCCAGCGGGGCGAAGAGCGGAATGTGGTGAATCCTTGAGCAATCCTTGAGCAGAATGGGATAAATCCTTGACAGGCATCGGCTTTCATAGTAAATTAATACTATTAAAATGAATGCAGTTATCAGAAAAATAGGAAAATTGGCGTAAGATATGCCCTGCGGTCGGGGCGGAATGCGAGGGAGTATGGTCGGCAAGATAAAGGCGTTATGGGTAAAATATGAGGAGATCATCGCTTATTTGATTGTGGGCGGCCTGACTACGCTGGTGTCTTTTGCCGCGAAATTTCTGGCGAACTTCCTTTTCTTTGGAAATACCATGTATCCCACGGCGTTTCAAAACGGCGTCCTGAGCATGGTCAACTGGACGGCGGGCGTCATTTTTGCCTATTTTACCAACCGCAGATTCGTCTTTAAGAGCCATGACCCCATGTGGAAGGAAGCTCCCAAATTCGTTCTCTCCCGTGTGTCCACGCTGATTCTGGATATGGTGGTCATGCAGGTTCTGAATGTGATGCTGGAGGTGCATCTGCTGATCGCCACCGTGATCTCCGCCGTGCTGGTCGTCATTGCGAACTATGTGTTCAGCAAGCTTTTTGTTTTTAAGAGAAAATGATCGAAGCGGTCTCCGCTGACGGTTTGGCTCACCAACTGATATCTACTATGAAATAAGGCAGCAGGTACAGAGTCTTTCTCCATCTCCACAATTTGTTCTTGTAATATCTATATTCTTGAAAACTTCTAAAATCTATCTCAAATTGCGTAAAAGGATAATCTTTAAATGCTTCCTCAAGGTTCTGTTTTGCATGAAGCGCAACAGAGAGAGAGACGAGGGCGCGCCTCTCCTCATTTGGCTCGCGGCATATGACGCTGCCTCTGTCGTAGGAGGCAGGTTCATCTCCTTCCAAGCGCCGCAGGCGGAGCGCTTCCTTTTTGGTGATAACGCCAAGTCTTTGATCCAGATACCCCTTGATGATGCCGGTTTCACTTTTTTCATATTCTTCTTTGATAATTTGTATGAGGCGCTGGGAACTGATCCGTATGTCCTCTTCAAATAGTTCTTGATCCATAAGTCCTCCCTCTAAACAAAAATCCTAAACAAAAATCTACTACCTATTATGATACCAAAATATGATTCTAATTGTACAACAAATTTTTTTGCGTTTGCGTCCATATAAGCAACTTTAGAATGAATACTTCGGATAAACTATAAGTATGAAACAGATAGAGAGAATTATTCAGGGTGATGAGCCTATCATCGGAACAAACATAAGGCGTCTTCGCAAGAAGAAACATATGAGGAATGTGGACGTTGTAACGCGGCTTCAGTTAGTCGGGATTGAGCTGAACAGCAGCACGCTCAGCAAGATTGAGCATGGCAGCAGCAATCCTACGGTAAAGGTGCTGATGGCGTTGACGGACATTTTTCAATGTGATTATAATGCTTTTTTTGAGAAAGAGTAAAGCCATGTAGACTGTGAGAACAGATCGTGCATGGCTTTTTGTTTAACATAAGGATGTCTGGCGGAGCCTGACATCCGTTGTTTTGGCAGGAGCTGCCGGAATTGACAGCAAGTAGAAATGCGTTCAAACGGCATTTATTCCCGCGAGCAATGAGTCAAACGGCCATGCTTGCATGGACATTTGGCGAATGCCGCGAGGGTCAATACCCCGCTGCTTGCAGCGCTTCAAATTCCATGCCCCGTTGCTTGCAGCGGGGTTATTGACTGGATAAAGACCGAACAATGCCATTTCAGGAGGCAACAGTGGCCGTCTGTATGGCAAGTGGGCTGATTCATTTTGGAAACAAATAAGGATTTCATAAAGAAGGATAGGACTTAGGCTCTTTCGCCTTTTTTCTTCCACAAGGAATTCTCCTTTTTCTTCAACTTCGTTACTAAAACCTTTGAAATCATTATCATAGCCATCATTTTTTTGCTCAATGCGATGTTTGTAATATTCCATTCTTACAGAATTTATATTGCACAAACCGCAAATGACAAAATAAAGGCTATTGTTAAACTATAAAATGTATGTTTAGGGTTTACATTCATAACGGCAATTGTCCCTATAAAAATGATTAAATCTATTATACTTTTTAAACCAAAATACCATATCCCAATGCTAAAACATTTTCTAAACATTACACAAAATATTAAACTACTAATTATAATTGATATTTTATTTTTACTTTTTGCATACCAACAAATATATGCAGGTATCGGTGAAATTAAAGTTATGCCATACCATATCATCATATATCTCATAGGATTAAAACCACTAAAATAAATTGTGTATAAATGATAACTAATTGTCATTCCTATAAAAAATAACAATACATTTAAACTGGCTCTCATTGGTGTTTTACTAAAGACAGATATTGTTATAGCAATAAACAGCCATATTTCAACTTCAGAAAACACATTTCTTAAATCCAATATTCCTAATACATGTTGCCACCAAATATTATCATAAATACTTAAATTATCCAACCATTTTGAAAAAACACCTAATATAATTCCTAGCAATAAAATTAATAAACTGTTTCTAATTATATTTGATAATTTATATTCAGTATTTGGTTTTCTAATTTCATTTAGCCATTTTCTCATTATTGACCGCACTTTCAAATTCCGATTGTGATTTGATGATTTTTAAGGGAAACAAAATCACATAAAACATTATAACACAATATAAATCAGGCGAAAAGAACTGATAGAAATGCTTTCTTAATTTCGAAAATATATCGGGAGATATATTGACAAATTTCAAATATTGAGGTAGGAGGTTAATTGGAAATATCAAGAATATGCACTGTAAAACGTGGCACTAGACAAAAAAATATTATTTATATAAAAATATTGACATGTATTAAAAAATAATATATAATTCTTGGCAGAAAGAGGTGATTGAATGGATAATAAGATTATGGAATTGTTCGAGGAAAATTTTGACTTTGCTTTTAAAGCAACCACTTATAACAATATGATTGTGGCAATTAAATCTTTTGAACAATTTAAGAAAAGGAATGAGGAATTTTTTTCATTTGAAAAAAGGGAAACGGTATTTGGGCATTTAAGAACATATGCTATAGAAAAGCAGTTTAATGATTCTGCTTTTAATCCCAAAGCTAATTATACTGTTTCAATGAAACAAGTTAATAGTTATAAACATAAGGCATTATGTATAGAAACAAAAGATTTTATTATAAATTTAGGAAGAACTAATAATGCTTTTAAACTATTACCTTCTTCCTCATATAAGAAGGAATTTGCAAGATCAAATGCAGGTTTAAGTATGCAGTTATCTTTTGACTTTTCAGGGGAGTCTCCTACTGTGGTTGAAAGCAAAAAATATGCGCAAATTACATATGGGTATAAGTATGGAGATATGGCACACTTAAGTATTGTGCTGCCAAATGAAAATTATTTGAGTTCTGAATATTCGGTCAATCTTCTTGCAGATATAAATGTATATAAAAATTATATACCAGAAGAATTAGTTGAGGAATCGATAGTTGCCCTGAAAAAGAATTTGTCAGATGAAATAGAAAAAATAGTATAGAATGTTGGTGGGTATGATGGAAAATGAAAAAAAAGTTGTGCCATACAGAATTAAACAGGCAAGAGTTTCCAGAGGATTGTCGATGGTAGAGTTAGCCGATTTGGTTTCGGTAAGTAAACAAGCAATCTCTCAATATGAAATGGGGAAAAATGCTCCTAGTAAGGCAATTTTAAATTCAATTGCGAGTGTGTTAAAATATCCAACGAGTTTTTTTTATAAAACTATGCCTGCGAATGAAAATGCGAGTAGTGCGGTTTTTTTTAGATCCAAAAAGACAACCAAAGTTAAGGCATTAAACGCGGCAAGAGAAAAAATTGAAATATTTAGAGAAATTAATGACTATTTGGAAAAATATATTGATTTTCCAACATTAGATTTACCTAAAATAACTTATGAAGATGACGGAATCAATCCGTTAGATAATGAACAAATAGAGCATTATGCAATGGAATTAAGAAAGTATTGGGGATTAGGTGATAGACCAGTCGATAATTTGACAAGTATCGTTCAAAAAAAGGGAATAATGGTTTCTAAGATGCAATTAAGATTAAACAAACTGGATGCTTTTTCTGTTTGGTTTGATAATAAACCATTTATTTTTCTTAGTAGTGATAAGGATACTAATGTTAGGATTCGATTTGATATTGCTCATGAATTAGGACATTTACTTATGCATTCAGATTATTACACAGAGGAAGATTTGAAAAATAGTGCAATCCACGAAAAACTTGAAAATGAGGCAGATCGATTTGCAGGTGCTTTTCTTTTGCCGAAAGAAACATTTTCAAAAGATGTTTTTTCAACATCTATAGACCATTTTATTCAATTAAAGGCGAAATGGAAAGCATCTATTGGGTGTATGATTTACCGATGTGACACTCTTGGGATTCTATCGCCTAATCAAATTAAATATTTAAAGGATCAAATGACAACAAGAGTATATTGGAGAAAAGAACCGTTAGATAAGGAAATGCCAATTGAAAAGCCGTTTGCGCATAAACAAGCAATAACATTATTATTAGACAATAATTTAATCACAGCAAATCAATTGGTTGAAGAAACGGGCTGTTTAGCTGAGGAATTAGAGCAGTATTGTTTTTTGGATAAAGGAACTTTGGAAATAAAGGATGATTCAAAAATAATTGCTCTAAAAGCAGGGTTATAAGAAAATGTTGCCACGTTTACTCATTAAGGAATAGATGACAGTTATTTTACAAAAAAGAAGGTAAACAATGTTAGACTGCATTATTGAACGCACAAACAAATATATTGACAGTATGCCTAAAAAAGAACGCAAAAAGTATGGTCAATTTTTTACAAGTAAAGAAACAGCACGTTTTATGGCTAAATTATATGATATTCCGGACAACAAGTCTAAAGTCAGTATTTTAGATGCAGGGGCGGGTTCGGGGATATTGTCGTGTGCGCTTATAGAACGATTGGAGCAGGTGGCTTCTGTTCAGATGATAGAATTGACCTGTTATGAAAATGACGACAATATTTTAGGCTTGTTGGAGGATAATCTGCATACTTGTCAGATAAATTCGCAAAAAGATGTTCTGATTCACATTATTAGAGATAATTATATTACAAGCCAGTATTTGGACTTTAATCAGATGTTAGGTGGCAATCCCGAACCTAAAAAATATGATTTTGTGATTGGCAATCCTCCATATATGAAAATACCAAAAGACGCGCCAGAAGCAACTGCCATGCCGGAAGTTTGTTATGGTGCGCCTAATTTGTATTTTATTTTTGCGGCAATGGGATTGTTTAATCTGGATTATGATGGGGAGATGGTGTATATTATTCCCCGCTCGTGGACTTCGGGCGCTTATTTCAAGCGATTTAGGCAGTATTTTCTGACTGAGGGGAAATTAGAACATATTCATTTATTCGTAAGTCGGAATAAGGTGTTTGATAAAGAGGATGTTTTGCAGGAAACGATTATTATTAAGGCAAAAAAGACAAACCAAACGCCGAAAAAAGTAACAATCACTTCTTCACAGTCAAATAATGATTTTGATAATCTTACTTCTTTGACTGTACCATATAGCCTTGTGGTATCGGGGAATGATTATTATGTGTATTTAGTAACAGATGAAAGAGAAGTTTCGGTATTGGAACGTTTACATAGATTTGATAAAACATTGCCAGATATTGGGTTAAAAATGAAAACAGGATTGACCGTTGATTTTCGTAATCGAGAGATACTTCGTGATGCTGCAGAAGAAGGCGCAATACCACTTTTTTACTCGCAGCATATCAAGCAGGGAGAAGTACAGTTCCCTATTCAGAAAGAGCATGAGTATGTGTTGACAGAACAAAATGGATTGATGCAGGACAACCGAAATTATCTGTTTGTCAAGCGTTTTACTGCAAAGGAGGAACGACGCAGGCTGCAGTGCGGTGTATACTTATCAAAGAAATATCCGCAGTATAAGAAGATCAGTACACAGAATAAGATAAATTTCATAGATGGACTGATAACGGAAATGTCCGAGTGCCTTGTGTATGGATTATATGTGATTTTTAATTCCACTCTTTACGATGAATATTATAGGATTTTGAACGGTTCAACACAGGTAAATTCTACAGAAATTAATGCAATGCCTGTGCCTGATCTGGACAGTATACAGGAAATGGGCAGAAAATTGATGAAAAGTAAGGATATGTCGGAAAATAACTGCAATATGATACTGGAGGGATACTGTGGATAAAATTGATGAGGCAAGAGAACTTTTGAAAATGCTTGGGATGCCCAAAGCACAGCAGGCAGATATTTGTTGTTATGTTCTGGTGGCAATGGCAGGGATAAAGCAGGATACTGAGTGGGCAGATGCTGAAAATGAGTGGATTCGCATCCATGATATTATTCAGTTTGCAAATACAAATTATGGAGCGACTTATGCAGAAAACAGTAGGGAAACTTTTCGCAAGCAGGCACTGCATCATTTCCGAAACGCCGCACTGGTAGAGGATAATGGAAAAGCAACAAATAGTCCTAACTATAGGTATAGGCTTACAGAAGAAACATTACAGATAGTCAGGGCATTTCAAGCACCGGAGTGGCAAAAATCTGTAAACCGTTTTTTGAAATACCATGAAAAGCTGGTGGACATTTATGCTTCAAAAAAGAAGATGACAATGATGCCAGTGTGCATAAACGGAGCTGATTTTCAATTCTCTACAGGAAAGCACAATGAACTGCAGAAAGCTATTATTGAGGAATTTGCACCACGTTTTGCTCCAAATTCAGAATGTTTGTATGTTGGCGATACTATAGAAAAGAATTTAGTGAAAAATGTTGAGAAACTGACAGAATTGGGATTTGAGATAACACTGCATGATAAAATGCCTGATGTAGTCTTATATAGAGAAGATAAGAATTGGATATATTTTTTAGAATCAGTGACTTCTGTTGGACCGATGGATGCCAAACGGATATTGGAATTAACGGAATTGACAAAGAATGTAATGGCAGGAAAAATCTTTGTGACGGCATTTCTTGATTTTAAGACATATAAGAGATTTTCGGAAACACTAGCATGGGAAACGGAAGTCTGGATTGCGGAAATGCCAGAGCACATGATACATTTGAATGGTAATAAGTTTTTGGGACCGAGATAGGGATTAAGAAAAAATGCGGAGTTGCAGGATTATGATTATGATAACATATTTCTATGAAAGATAAGTGAGAATTCTATAGACGAGAGGTGGCGATTGCGTGTCAATAAATATTGGAAATAATAATAGAATTAAGAAATCAGTCATTGCGGAGAATAGTAAAATACCAGAAAAAAGGAAAATAAAAAATGGTATGAAAAGCACCCTATATTGATAGCGGTGATTGCTGCAGTTATTGCAGGTATTGTATTAAAGTTTTCTATGTGGGATAAAATGATTAAGTTACCGTAAGTTTCACAATAGGCAGTAAACAGTATCGACAGGCTATCCCAAAGAGCGGATCATTGGTACGGGGAACTACACGGGACAGTTTTTATTGACATTTTTCATAGCAGTGATATAATAAATTAAATGAAACTACAAATTTAGTTCTTTTGCGTTGCGGATGCTGTTATGAGCGGGCAGGAAATCTCAAAATACTGCGCTGCAAATCGGATTCCGAAGAAATAGTTTCTCAATCACCTACAGATATAAATAGGATTCGGGTGTCAAAAGGTCACCAACCTTGGATATAAATTTGTACCTTGAAA
>JAMPHU010000070.1 GCA_023663225.1 Candidatus Gastranaerophilales bacterium | reverse complement strand
GATATTAACCCGTCTGCCGGTAATCTATAGTCCGGCAGATTGGGAAACTTTTATTATACTATTGAACAAAATTAAAAGTGACATAACTTAGCTACAGGAGGGAGACTATGATAGCATTAGCTGGAACAATACAGGGGAATACGATAATTGTTGAAAATGACAGTATCACTAACTATGATGGGAAAGAGGTCATTTTGACGATCTTAGATCGGCCTTATAAAAAGACTAAAAAAAAATTGACTGGGATAAATATGGTATGGAAACCGAGCGTGGAAAACATGTTGAGGAGTATATGGAGGAGATAAGAAGTAATGACAGAATTTAAACGCATTTATATAGATACATCTCCTTATATTTATTATCTCGAAAGAAATTCGGAGTATGGAAATAAGGTAAAAGATTTTTTGACGAACAATTATAATTCGGGTAATGAATTTGTAACATCAGCGATTACAATAGAAGAGTATTTTATCAAAGAATCAATACCCCGCTGCAAGCAACGGGGTATTACGCAAAATAGAGATTACTTTCCGCCGCCCTGCTCACTCATAACCATGCGCTCAAATTCACTGGCAGGAACAGGCCTGGAATATAAATAACCCTGCAAAAATGACACGCCGATACGGCGAATGATATCCTGAATCTCGTCCGTCTCTATGCCCTCGGCTACGGTCTGTATCGAAAGCTTTTTGCACATATCCACAACGCTTTCAATGATAGCCATGTCTGTCATGTTTCCTTCGCGGATCAGGCCGCGCACAAATTTCTGATCGATTTTCAGGACATCCATGCTGACATCATGCAACAGTCCGAAAGACGCGTACTCTGTCCCAAAATCGTCCATCGCGATCTTAAAACCGAGTTTTTGAAGCTTGCCAAACTGGCGGGAGAGCATTTCCGTATCGTCGGCGTTGCAGCTCTCTGTGAGCTCAACCATGACAAAACGCGGATCCACCTGCAGCTCTTCGGCTTTTGTGATCAACTGATCAATAAATTCTCCGTCCAAAAGCTGTATATAGGAAACATTAAAGCTCACGCTGATGTTATCGTACTTTTTCTGCCACATGGCGGCATGGCGCAGAGCCTCCTCCATCACCCAGAAACCAACTTCTCTGATCTCCCCGCTGTCTTCTAACAGTTTGATAAATTCATAGGGTGTGGCGTCCGGTATCTCCGGCGTCTTCCAGCGCAGCAGGGACTCACATTCCACAATTTTCCGAGTCCTTGCGTCAAGTATCGGCTGAAAATACAATTCAAAACCTTCAAAATTGTTATGTATGCTCTTCGTCAATGCCTCGCGAAGTCTGTTGGTGCGGCGGTGACGCTGTGAGATCTTCTCGGAGAATTCAGCGATCCACATACTTTTCTGCTCCTTGGCATATTCCAGCGAATGTTCCAGATTGCTCATCAGTGTGCTGAATTCCGTCCCGTCCTCCGGATAGGATACCAGACCTGCGGAGACAGAAAAACTTTTGAGGCCCCTGACATTGGCGCAGTAATCATTGACATCCGCGAAAAGATCATGCAGTTCGCTCTTGGATCTGCCGGGCGACAGAACGATAAATTCGTCTCCCTGAAAGCGGAAAACTCTGTCGTCTTTCCCCGCACGCCGTTCCAGACATTCAGACAATGCGACCAACACTTTGTTGCCGTACAAAAAACCGTTGGTGTTGTTGATCGTCCGAAACGAATTGATCCCGAGCAGAAGAATTGCGCCGTTTCCTTTGGAAAAGTCATACTTCTGCATTTCAAAGCCTGTCAGCAGATGCGTGAGCGGATCATATTTATTCTGGTTGTCCAGCCGCGTCATAATTCCCGCAAACACATGAGGCTTTCCATCCTGTCCGGAGATCACGCTGCCCTTACATTCCAGCCATACATAGTCATTGTTCTTATTTTTGGCGCGGTATTGGCAGCTATGACGGCTTGACGCGCCAGAAAATACGGCCCCGATATCCTTCATATACAGATCGCGGTCGTCCGGGTGGATATGCTCCAGCCATTTCGCGCCGGCGCCTTCTATGTATTCGCCTTCCAGATCAAAATAGTCCACTGTGTTTTTAGACCATCTGGATAGATCCTTTTCCATGTCACACACATAAATGTAGATATTGTCAGAAGCGTTTGCAAAAGACTCAAACAATTCATTCTCCAAAATATTTTTTGCCATATGCAATACTCCCTCCCATAAATTTTCTATCTCTACAGGCTTCCTTACATGTTTTCCTCTTTGACAACAACCTCTCTCCCCTCATATTCGCCGCATATGTAGGGAATCTGGCACAGTACGTTTTTCACATCCTCAAACAGCACGCTCTTGCGGGAAAGCTGCATTTTCAGATCATAGACCGTCTTGTTCAAATTGGAATAAATATCCTTTTCTTTTTCCATTTCCTGCTGAATACTGTCCGCCTTTTTCTGGGCCGATTGCGCATGGGAAACCGTTTTTCCGGTTCTGTCTCTGACTTCCTGTGCGATGGTGTTGAAATCACGGATGGCGCCCTGCGTGTCCTGAGCGCTCTCCACATTGCTGTCCACCAGTTTATTCATGTCCTCAAAACATTCCAGAAGCTTTCCTTCCTTATTCTTTACATTGGACATGGTGCCGTTGATCTCATCCACCAGCTTCTTGGTCTGAGCGGCCAGCGCATTGATCTCATCCGCGACAACGGCAAAGCCTCTTCCTGCCTCCCCCGCGCGGGCGGCCTCGATGCTTGCGTTTAACGCGAGCAGATTGGTCTGGGATGCGATGGAGGCAATGTCGTCCGCCGTCTGACCGATCGCGTTAAATGCCTGTACAAAATTATCCAGCACATCATGGATCTCGTTGACAGAATCCTTGATATGAGCGATCTCGCTGATCAATATGGACATTTTCTCGTTGCCGTTTGCGCTCGTTCCCACGATTTTGTCCGCAATGCTCTGCAGCTCCTTATTCACGTCCAGAATATCGACAAACTGCGTGTTAAACTGGCTGACATCCTCCATGATCGACGTGGATTCCACCTGTAAATCCTCCACCACCGACTCGATGGCGTTCATGTCGCGCATGGCCTGCACATCCTCCTGTGTGATGGCATCCTGCTTCCTCTCCAGGAATTTTATGGCGTCCAAAATAGAATTTAAATGAATCCTGGATGTTTTGATCTCTTTTTCTTTATTCTTTTTATGAAACATTTCCTACCCCTTATCTGTCTTTTGTGAAAATCACGCAGACCATGGACTGGTTGATATGCTGCTCGATATACTGCTCTCCGTCTCCTACAACGCCCCAGTGACATCCCTTGCCCATTGAGTTCATCATTGCCGCGTAGTCGCCGGTATAATGATTCTTATCAAAAAGCAGGTAACGCAGGATACAGTTTACAGACAAGATCCCTGCGACATTGCGGGAATTGGTCAGGGTTTTCATGTTGTCTGCGATAAACCCCTGATAGTCCGCTGCAATATCCGTAAAGGCGATCACGTCATTTTCCAAGATATTTTTGTAAGTTGAAATACTCCTGTCCGCGTTAAAACTGAAAATAGCGGTGATATAACTGTCCGCCCCCACGATACGGCTGAGCGGATTTTTAAAGACCCCATCGCCCACGGTGGATTTGTTGTAACCCAACTCTTCTTCGTAGACATCCATCGCCTTGCGCCCGTCTATCTCATAAATGGTACGTTTGTCCGCGGATACTTTCGTGACGGCGTGAGTGGTCTCCCTCGCGCGGTACAGATTCTCCTTGAAAATCTCGATAGCGCCCATTTTGCTCCCGATGACCGCATACACGGTGGAATCCGTGAGCACTTCTCCGTTACACGCCACATGCTTGGGCCCGTCCGGTTCCGTGTTGCCCGCTGTGCCGCCGATCAGACGTATCCCTGCCTCCTCTAAGCAGATCTTCATGGTGGATACCACCTTCTCCTCATAACCGGTGGAACACTCAAAGCAGATATTGTTCTTATATTTCTGCTTGATCTTGCCAACGGCGGCGGACAGATCCAGCAGATATTTCATGGGACAGGTGTCCACATGCCGGAGAACCCCCGTATGTACTTCCACTTCGCTGTCCAGAAAACCGACGGCGGAAATCCCCTCTGCAAAACTGCCTTTTTCATGAAACATAAATCCGGTAGTGCCTATCATCTGCACGCCCGGCAGTTTTTCATGCAATTTCACACTGATCTCCCCGAACCTCTTGTCGTCCGCGCAATACATGATAAACGCACAGTTCTTTAATTTGGCGGCTGTCTCGTCCACGACGCTGTCTACGCTGCCGCTTTTGTACACTGTCTCCATACCTTTCTCCTTTTTCATTTAGTTAAACTGCATCTGTTTCCCATTTCCAACCTTGAATAAGGTCATTATATCATGATCACAGACCGATCATGATATTTATGGCCATTCGGCCGCTTCCTGCCTTGAATAAGGTCATTATATCATATATGTCCGCATAATTCTACAAACATTCTGCATATCTTTCCTCAACGGAAAAATATTGGCAATGTGCCATATACTCTTTCTGCTCGCTTTCAAAGTATGCCGTCAGGTCTGAATAGTCTTTTTTAGTCTGGGCTTTCTTTAAGGCTGTGACATATACAGCCCTGTTTTTATTCTGTACAATAAAAGGATAAATATCATTTGCAAGACATTCCCTAAACATAATAATCCGCCCAGTCCTCCCATTGCCGTCCTGGAAAGGGTGTATCAGCTCATATGCCGAATGAAATATGGTGACTGTCTCAAGATTTTTATTTTCAACACCATGATACCAATTTATCAGCTCTCCCATTTCGGCCGCAACATCCCCAGGAGGTGTCGTGTTCAGGTTATTAACCGTGTTGGCTCTCTTTTTATAATCGCCGATGGCATACCCGTTGGCCCTGTCCTCAAAAACACCAGCCTTCAGTTCATAATGGAATCCCTTAATCAATTCTTCAGATAAAGGCTCAGCTATTGATGAGAGCATCTTATTGAACATAAGGAAATGCCCGTTCATTTCTTCTATGTCCTTGGCACGGTATACATCTTCCGATTGAGGAAGGAAGCCTTCCTCAAACAATGCTGCTGTCTGGTCTTCGGTAAGTGTGCTTCCCTCGATCTTATTGGAGTTATATGCCATGGATCTCTGGGTGAATCCATAGATCCCGCTTCTGTCGTTGCAATTCCTTTCAGTGTCCATACACCATACCAGCGCATCCGAAAATCCCATTGCCAACCTCCCTTTTTATGAATTACCGCCGTTTCACAGACAAAGTCTCTCTAACCTACCCACATTGTATCAGAAAAATGCTGATAAAGCAAATTGGGGGTTCCCCACCGCGAAAAAGAGAGCGCCCCACAAGACACTCTCCTTTTCCATTCTGAAACCTTGTTGAATCTACGAATCTACGAGTTTATTCATACGACACACATGCGCGTCTCAGCCTGCCTTCTTCCACTTCACATCCGTCTCCAGTTCGCGGCTCTCCTTATAGGGCCGAAACAGCAGGTAGCAGAAACCTACGACAAACAGAAACGCTGCAACCGTTCCAATGCCGAACGCGCCGGCGGTGATCAACATGCCGATCTGATAGACGCACAGGGCCACCACATAAGCCAGCGCACACTGATAGCCGATCGCAAACCAGAACCACTTTGCATTGTTCATCTCTCTCTTGATCGCGCCCATCGCGGCAAAGCAAGGGGCACAGAGCAGATTGAACACCAAAAAGCCAAATGCCGCAACCGGACTCATAACGCCGGAGAGATTTCCCCAGATCTGGGTTCCGTTCTCCGCCACTTCGCCAAACCCAAAGAGGATGCCGAACGTACCTACCACGTTCTCTTTTGCCACCAGGCCGGTGATAGCCGCAACTGCCATTTTCCAGCCCTCACCCTCAGCAGTACACCAGCCGAGGGGTGCAAAGATCCAAGCCACAAGAGAACCGAGTCCCGCTAAGATGCTGTGATCGATCTCCTCGTCTCCCAACATGCGGAAGCTTCCGTCCACCACTCCAAAATAAGTGGCAAACCAAACCACGATCGTGGACAGCAGAATGATCGTTCCGGCCTTCTTGATGAAGGACCAGCCGCGCTCCCACATACTTCTGAGCACATTGCCCACGGTGGGCATGTGATAAGCGGGAAGCTCCATGACAAAAGGAGCCGGATCTCCCGCAAACATCTTCGTCTTCTTTAAGATGATACCGGAGCAAATCACAGCCGCGATCCCGATAAAGTAAGAGCTTACGGAAACCCATCCCGAATTGCCGAAAAATGCGCCTGCGATCAATGCGATAATCGGCAGCTTCGCCCCACAGGGGATAAAGGTGGTGGTCATAATGGTCATACGTCTGTCTCTCTCATTTTCGATGGTTCTGGATGCCATAATGCCGGGCACGCCGCAGCCGGAACCGATCAACATAGGGATAAAGGACTTGCCAGACAGGCCAAATCTGCGGAAGATCCGGTCCATGATAAAGGCCACACGTGCCATATATCCGCAAGCTTCCAAAAATGCCAGGAAAATAAACAATACCAACATCTGCGGCACAAAGCCCAACACGGCTCCCACGCCGGCCACAATACCGTCCAAGATCAACCCTTGCAGCCAGTCCGCACAGTGAACAGCTTCCAATACGTTGCCAAGCAGTACCGGAATACCGTCCACCCAAGGGCCGTAATCTGCGGGATCAGGGCCATCTTCGCCAAAAGCATCCAGCACAGCCTGCTGCTCGGCCGCCATCTCTGCGGTGAGCGCTACGCCGTCATAATCCTCATACACCTCGCCTCCGTCGTCGTACAAAGTCAAGGTCGTCTCGCCGTTCTCGTAAGCCTCCACAACCTGCTCCGCGATGCCGAACGCCTCGCAGTCTTCGTCAAACGCATCTCTTCCGCTGCCGAACATAAACCACCCGTCTCCGAACAATCCGTCGTTGGTCCAGTCCGTCACCCAAGTACCCACAGTGGACACGGAAATATAGTAGACGATGAACATGACCACGGCAAAAATAGGAAGCGCCGCAAAACGGTTGGTGACTACCTGATCGATCCGATCCGATATTGTCAGCTTTTTACCCTGCTTCTTGGTACAGCACTCTTTGATGATCGAGGAGATATACACATATCTCTCGTTTGTGATGATGCTCTCCGTATCGTCGTCAAAGGCATCCTCCAAAGCTTTGATCTGACCTTCCACGTCCGGAGTCTGCTTCAAAAGCTCCGCAATCTTGCTGTCCCGCTCAAGCAGTTTGATCGCAAAAAATCGCTTCTGTTCTTCTTTTACATCCGTTCCCAGCTTGGCAGCCACAGCTTCGATGGCTTCCTCCACCTGGGGTGCAAACTGATGCACGGGAACGGTGCTTTTTCCCTTCTGTGCCAATGCCACGGCGCGCTCCGCCGCCTTCTCAATGTTGGTTCCTTTCAGTGCGGAGATCTCCACAACCTCACAGCCCAATCTCTTGGACAGCTTATCGGTATGTATCTTGTCGCCGCCTTTTTCCACCAGATCCATCATATTGACCGCCATCACCACAGGGATACCCAACTCCATGATCTGTGTGGACAGATACAGATTTCTCTCAATATTGGTGCCATCCACAATGTTGATGATAGCGTCCGGCCTCTCGTGAATCAGATAGTTTCTGGCCACCACTTCCTCCAAAGTATAGGGAGATAAGGAATAGATTCCGGGAAGGTCCATGATCGTCACATCCTTGTTGCCCTTCAGCTTCCCTTCCTTCTTCTCCACCGTCACGCCGGGCCAGTTCCCCACAAACTGATTGGAACCGGTCAACGCATTAAACAATGTTGTCTTACCGCAGTTTGGATTACCTGCCAATGCTATTTTAAATGCCATTTCATCGTTTCCTTTCTCTTGATTATTAGTTTGTATTCGCTACCAATTATTAGTCTACGCTAACTCGTAGACTTAAAAAAATGCCTTCCCAGGCGTCTTTAGCCTTCCACCTCAATCATCTCCGCGTCGGCCTTGCGCAGAGACAGCTCATATCCCCGAACCGTCACTTCCACGGGATCCCCCAACGGCGCGACCTTTCTCACGTAGATCTCCACACCTTTGGTGATACCCATATCCATAATACGCCTTTTCACCGGACCTTCTCCGGTCAACTTTTTCACTTTTACTGTCTGCCCTATGGCAACATCTCTCAGTGTACTCATACTTCACTCCTTCTTTTTATATTAGACTGCGCCCTTGATCAGATCGTGATCTTATTGGCCATCTCCCTGCCGATCGCCACTCTCGAGTCTCGGACATTGACGATCAGGCTGCCGCCAGTCTCAGAGACCACAGTCACGACTCCTCCGGTCACAAAACCCAGATTTTCCAGAAATCTCCTGGTATCCTCTCTGCCGCCCACCTTCTTGATCACATTGGGCTCGCCTTCCTTTGCCATCGACAACGGCATATCCTCAACTCCTTTCTCGACATCACAAGACACAATCCCTGTCTTCATAGTTAGTATATGCTAACACGCATTAGATGTCAAGAACCTTTGCCGAAAATTTTTTTAAAAACGTAACAATCAGCCATGCAGAAATATTACTTAAAAGCGAAGGAAATTATGATGGCGAAAAAAGGATGACCCGCCCCTCCTTCAGAGAAGCGGGTACATCGATCAATCTTTGATTTTCGGAACCGCGGAAGGGAAGACGCAGATTCTTTTGCTCCTCCACAAACTCCCCGTCCACCAAAACATCAATCTGCCGCAGCAGTTCGGCCGCGTCCGCCTGCCCCTCCCTGATCCATTCAGACAGATCTTTTTCGTAATCGTATCCCGTATAGCACCAGATGTCTTTTTCAGGATATCGGGCGCGCACCGCTTTGGTCAACTCCAGCACACAGGCGCGATTTTGCGGCTCCCAGGGTTCGCCGCCCAACAGGCTGAACCCCCGAATATAAGAGGGAGCCAGCGCCTTTAAAATCTCCCGCTCGGTCTGGTCTGTGTAGCGCTGCCCGTAACCAAAATCCCAAGTCTCGCTGTTAAAACACCCCTTACAGTGATGAGTACATCCGCTGACAAACAGCGAAACCCGTATCCCAGGCCCGTTGGCCACATCCGTCTTATTGATCTTCGCATAGTTCATAAATGCAACACCCTCGATTTGATCTCTTTCGTCTTGCCGGTGTTCCAGAAATTCTCTCCCAGATACCCACAGGTGCGCCTGGTGACGTTCATCTTGGAGTGATCTTTGTTGTGACACTGGGGACATTCCCACTCATTGTCCTCGTTGATCACGATCTCGCCGTCATAACCGCACACATGGCAGTAATCGGATTTGGTGTTGAACTCGCCATACTGGACGTTGTCATAGATAAAGCGAATCACTTCTTCCACCGCCTCCAGATTGTTGGTCAGATTCGGAATCTCCACATAGGAGATCGCCCCTCCCAGCGATTTATTCTGAAACTCGCTCTCGAAGGTAAATTTAGAGAAGGCATCGATCGGCTCCCGCACATCCACATGATAAGAGTTGGTGTAATAACCCTTGTCGGTGACATTTTCGATATCTCCAAATTTCTCTCTGTCAATGCGCGCGAAACGGTAGCACAACGACTCCGCGGGCGTCCCATAGAGGCTGAAACCCAGTCCCGTCTCTCCTTTCCACTTTGCCACGGCGGCGTTCATACGGTCCATGACCCGCAGCGCAAACTCTTTTCCCTCCGATTTTGTGTGGCTGACACCCCTCATCAGATAGGTGGTCTCGTACAATCCGATATATCCCAAAGACAGCGTGGAATATCCGCCGTTCAAATACTGATCAATGGTCTCGCCTTTCTTGAGTCTGGCGATGGCGCCGTACTGCCAATGGATCGGACTCACATCCGACACGATCCCCTGCAGCGCCTTGTGTCTGCACATCAGCGCCTCATAGCACAAATGCAGCCGCTCATCCAACAGCCTCCAGAATTTGTCCTCGTCTCCCTTGGCGAGAATACCGATCTGGGGAAGATTTATGCTGACCACGCCTTGATTAAAGCGCCCTTCCCATTTGTAATTTCCCTCCTCGTCCTTCCAAGGAGACAGAAAAGAACGACAGCCCATACAGGAGAACACATTCCCCTCGTAATTCTCTCTCATTTTCTTGGCGGAAATGTAGTCAGGATACATCCGCCTGGCGGAGCATTGCGCCGCCAGCCTGGTCACATAATCGTATTTCCCGCCTTTTAAGCAGTTATTCTCATCCAACACATACACAAGCTTGGGAAAAGCCGGCGTCACATAGACGCCTTTCTCATTTTTGGTGCCCTGCATACGCTGACGCAAAATCTCCTCTATGATCTGTACAGTCTCCTCCACATAGGGGTCGCTGTCATCGATATGCAAAAATAAAGTGACAAAAGGCGACTGTCCGTTGGTGGTCATCAGGGTGTTAATCTGGTACTGGATGGTCTGCACGCCGCTGCGCAGCTCATCACGGACACGCATATCCACCACTTCCTTCTTGGTCTCCATGTCCAAAGCATCGCCAAATTTCTGGTTCATCTGCTCCATGAACTTTTCTCTGCTTCTGTGCAGATATTTCCCCAGATGTCTGATATTGACGGACTGCCCGCCATACTGATTGCTGGCCACCGCAGCGATGATCTGGGTGGTGACGGTGCACGCCACCTGGAAGCTCTTGGGCGATTCTATCATCTTGCCGTTGATGGAAGTGCCGTTGTCCAACATATCCTGAATATTGATCAGACAACAGTTAAAAATAGGCTGAATAAAATAATCCGCATCATGGAAATGCAGCACGCCATTATCGTGAGCCAACGCAATATGCTCCGGCAGAAGCAGACGTCTGGTCACATCGCGGGAGACTTCCCCCGCTATATAGTCGCGCTGAGTGGATGCCAGTCTGGTATTCTTGTTGGAATTTTCCTCCGCCAGTTCCTTATTTTCATTGCGAATCAATTTCAGGATGGACTCGTCGGTCGTGTTGGACTTTCTCAACAGACTTCTCTGATAACGATATACGATATATTTCTTGGCCAGCACATATTTATTGTGCTCCACCAGACATTGCTCGATCAAATCCTGTACGTGCTCCACAGTCAACTGTTCCTTGTCCCAGCCGTCCCTCTGCACCACCTCCAGAATCTCCCTGACCAGCTCCTCCGAAGCCCGCTCTCTCGATTCCACCTCATTGTTTGCCTTTTTGATGGCCTCCACGATCTTCTCCTCCTCAAAGGAAACGACTCTCCCATCCCTCTTTTGAATCCTCATATAACCCTCCGTCACTCCACTAGATTTTGTGTGGTTCCATTCTATGATCACCAACATCTTGTAGTTCCATTATAGAGGAGACCATAAGAAAAAGCAAGAGGGTTTTCTAAAGTCCCCCCTTGCTTTTTGTACTTGCTACGTCCTTCCTCAGCCCGCCTTCAACTCGCCGGCCAATCCATGAATGTTCTCCAAAATCTCCTTGCACTTCTTCATATCGTCCACCGTGTTGGCAAAGGTGCGCATACCTTCCGTGGAGGAGGCTGCCACTTCCTCGCTGGCCGCCGACAGTTGGGAAATATTCTCGACGATGATCGTGGTCGCTTCTATGATTTCCTGAACCAACGTCTCGATATTGTTGATATAATCGTTGAGATCCTTCACTTCACGGTCAACGCTCTCAAATTTCTCCTTGGTGCTCTCTATCAGCTCGCCCTGCTTTTTCACAGACGTCACAGATGCGCTGATACTGTCGTTGGCACGTCTAGTATCGTTGTTCAGTTCGGAGATAATATTGGTGATATTGTTGGACGCCGCCTGGGTCTGTTCGGAGAGCTGCCTGATCTCCTCCGCCACCACGGCAAAACCCCGGCCTGCCTCACCTGCCCGCGCCGCCTCAATGGAAGCGTTCAACGCCAGCAGATTGGTCTGGGTAGCAATATTCAAAATGGAACCTACAAACGTCTGCACCTCAGTGACCTTTTCGGTCAATTTCTCGATCACTTCCTCGGTCTCCCTGCTTGCCATCTGCACGCTCTCCGCCTGCTCACGCAGATCGTTCACCATCTGCGTACCTTCGTCCACCGTCTCTCCGGTGCGCCTGGAGGCGCTGATCATTGCCTTGGTGCCCTTCTCTACTTTGTCCGTAGTACTCTGAATATCGGTACACATCTCCGCCTGTCTCTGGATCGCCTCTGCGGTACTCTCCGTACTGTCCGCGATGTTCTGCATGGCAAAATTGCTGGTGTCGATACTGTTCTGCAGATTATCCAGCTTCTCCATCGCCTCGTCGAAATGCGTCATCACATTCTCCGCCACCAGATTCATCTTCCGGTTGCTCTCCTCCTGCACCTTCGCCGCCTGGCTGATCTCCTCCATATTCTCTGTATTAAAACGGATCAACAGCTTTGTCACTCGGATGGAGGCGTAGGAAATGAGGCCCACCACCAAAAGGGAGAGTACATTGGCAGAAAGGCTCTCCGAATCCATGCTTCCGATTCTGGCGACCAGCCGCAGGACATTAGTGGCAGCAATCACAATGTTGCCAAAAAGCATAATCTTCTGATTCAGATACGCCATCGCCGCAAATAAAATCACAAAACCGTACGCATAAGTCCCTTCCGCGTTTCCGACCAGCATGATCACCACATACGCCAGCGTGGCGGAAAAAAGAATAATGATCCCGCCCGCCTTCTGACTGCGCTTTGCGATATACCCCACCGTCGCCGTGATAATCGCCGCGATCGATGTGATCATCTGCGTCATCGGTCTCCAGCCGCCGCCCGATGCGGCCATAGACAATACCATGGACAGGGCAAAATACCCCAACACCACCATAATCACCACATACACCGAGCTGTTGGCCCTTTTATACTGTTGTTCCGTCATTTTATTACGCCTCCCTGTATTTTATTTATTTTCTCCCAACCTTTCAAATACAAAATAATCCACATCTACGCTGCCGCCCGCAGTACCTTTCTCGTTGAACGCGGCAAGTCCCGCTTTGACGCCTACCCAGCGCCCCGGCGCCGCCTCCACAGTACGTCCTACAGGCGTAAAATGCGCCTCATCCTTCCCGATCTCAAAAGAGACTTCCTTGGAGCCCTTCACCTTCATGCGGATATAGAGCGTGTCCTGACTCACCGCCTCCAAAGTCTCTCTCTCCTCGTCGTCCTTGGTCCAACGCCCTGTGCGCTGCTGCAAGACAACCTTGCCACCCTCCTTCACCGCCATCAGGCCGGTATAATGGCCGCACTGAGACACCATCCCTGCCACGTCGCCTTCCGCCATCTTCTCTAAATGAATACAAGTGGTGATCTGAAACTCCGGCGCGGGCCATTTCTGTATCAGCAGATTGCTCACATCGCACAACTGCAAAGCGGGATCGGTTGGCTGAGCATATAGTGTGAGCCTGCCGTCCCCCAACGAATACCAATTCTTTTGATAGTTGGAATTCCACTGCCATTGCAAGCCCAACTTATCTCCCGCAAAGAAATCGCTGTCCTCCGGCGCGTCTATGGGATAAGTCCCACCCACATCCGGCTTCTTGTGGCGCATGACAGGCTCGCCGCATCCGTCCACATCGTTGACACCTATGATCGGCCAGTCGTCTTCCCAGCGCATGGGCTGCAAATGAATGATCCGTCCCGCATTGCCCACGTCCTGAAAATGAATAAACCAGTCCTCTCCGCTTGGCGTGTCCACCCACGCGCCCTGGTGAGGTCCGTTCACCGGAGAAGAGCCCTGACGCATGACGATCCGCTCCTCATAGGGGCCATAAATATTTCGGGAACGCAGAACCGTCTGCCATCCGGGCTTTACCCCTCCCGCCGGAGCAAATATGTAATAGTACCCGTTGCGCTTATACAGCTTGGGTCCCTCAATCGTGGGCTGTGTGGCATGTCCGTCGTAGATAAATTGTCCGTCGTCCAACACACCCGAGCAATCCGGCTCAATAGGCGACATATACAGCATACTCTTAAAACCGATCCGGCTCCTGGCAAAGGCCGTCACCATGTACGCCTTGCCGTCGTCATCCCAGAAGGGGCAGGGATCGATCCACCCCACCACCTTGCGCACATAGGAAGGTTCGCTCCATTTCCCCCAGGGGTCCGTGGTCTTGCACATCATAATCCCCTCGTCCGGCATGGGAATAAACGCATAATAGACACCCTCGTGGAAACGGATCGCTGGCGCCCATGTGCCGCATCCGTGCATAGGCTTATCATAATAAGGAAAAGGAAGCTTATCTATGATGTAATTGATCACCTTCCAGTTCACCAAATCCTTGGAATGTAACAGTGGTACTGCGGGGGTATTGCAAAAGCTTGACGCGATCATAAAGTAATCTTCGCCCACTCTGATCGCATCCGGATCCGAATAATCCGTGTAGAGAATGGGATTGATGTAAGTGCCGTCTCCCTGGTCGGCAACCCACATTTTAGTAATTTGGGATTGATCCATGCTGTACCTCATTTCCGCAGACGGCACCTTCCGTCCGCTTTTCTATAGTTTTATTGTTTCACACTTTCTAAATAAAATCAAGTCAAATATTCATATTCTCGCACCCACAAAATTTCTTCCCCCGCTTTCACATTCTCCACGCTTGTAACAGTAATATCTCTCAAATTGTCCGCCTCCTCCACGCTGATGGAAACTTTTGTGTCCGCACCCTCCGCAGTAAGTCTCTCTCTGTCATATTCCAGCAAAAGCTTTCCCTTACTCACGATCTCGTTCTGAACCACTCTGGGACGAAAATACCTGCTGCACAGTTCATCCGGTTCCCCGCCCACCTGGATCAACAATTCCACGCCGGAATCCGTTCGCAGCAAGATGCGATTGCCCATGGGATACAGGCGTATGATCTTGCCGGAGGCGGGCGCATAGACGCGTCCCTGATCTGGAAGCAGGAGCGCTCCTCTGCGGCTTCCCTCATAAAAAGTGCTGACCATGCCGGACACGGGACTGCCGATCGCCCACCCCAGAGGGATCTTCTTTTCCCTCGCGGAATGTTTCTTTCCGATTCCCAGCCTCTTATGGAAGTTTTCCTGCTCCGCCTCCGGCCTTACTCTCTCCAGGCTCCCTTTCACCCTCTCCACGCGTCTTTCCGTCTTCAACCTCCCTTCTACGCTTCTTTCCGCTTTTTCCACACGTCCTTCCGCTTTCTCCAAGCCTCTTTCCACCTTTTCCATGCGTCCTTCCCTCTTCTCCACGCTCCATTCCGCTTCCTCCGGATTTCCTTCCTCTCCCAGAGGAACCGCCTGCCCGCTCCATCTGCCGGCCCAAAAGCCTGCCATAACTGCCAATATTCCTACCACCGCCAACACAAACAAATCTACCACTGTCTCTCTCCTTTATATCATTTTCCAATTAAAATCATTCTTTTTTTCAATTATTCGTTTTCCTTTTTTCTATAATGTTTACAATATATTGGAAGAATATTCTCAAAAAAAAAATATTTTTTCCAAAATACTTATTGACATTATGGTGGAAGCAATGATATACTCTAACAGTATTCTAAATGAAAGTCATTGAACTCACATATTTTTGTAAGTCATTATTGATTTTTATGATGGTTTACAAAAATATGTGATTTTCTGTGTCGGGCTTTAGAATTCAAACTACAAACATGGGTTTTCCCGCATTTATAAAAAGGAGGTACCACAATGAACAACGGTACAGTAAAATGGTTTAACGCTCAGAAAGGTTACGGCTTCATCACCAACGATGCCAGCGGAGAGGAAGTTTTCGTACATTTTTCTGCAATCAACTCTGACGGTTTTAAGTCTCTGGAGGAAGGCCAGAAGGTAACTTTTGAGACCGAGACAGATCCTCAGAACAGCAGCAAGGTTCGCGCTACCAACGTTACAGTTGTAGGCTAACCCTTTATCTGGCGTAACGAAGAAAGAGAGCCGAGAAGTCATTTGTACTTCTCGGCTCTTTTATCATACGCTTTCCAATACTCCCGTATCTTTCCAAACTCCTCTTATAAACCCGTTTTGTCACAAAGGCATTTATCTTCTACCGACAATGTCCAATACAATATTCTCAACCGCCATAACAAAAGTAACCCAGACCGACTTTTCAAATGCGCTACAGAATCCTGCCGCCGTCCACCCATGGTCTCCGAATATTTTAAAAACTGAATGTAGAACACTGTGACAACCGATCCCGTCATAATAGTCGGGAATCAGACTGTAAAAGAAATTAAAACCTAAATCAACGGATACAAATAACGCGATGATCAATACTGCTGCGGATATGACTTTTGCCGTTTTCATAAGAGTTCTCCTTTGTTTCCATAAACACCAACCCGGCAGCTGCGTTTGCCGTCTTTCCAAATGTCAATCCGGCAGCCTGCGCATCTCCGTGTACGCCAAAAGCAGCGGCCCCACACCTTTCGCGTCATCTTCCACGATGGGTTCAGACATGTAATACGCAAAACTGCCATCTCTCCTTTTATTGTCCTCCGGCCCCAGTCCAGCCACCAGGCAGATGCCGCCCAGACTCAAATGTCCGTCCTTCTGTTTTAGATAACGGTCACAGATTCCGTTGAAAGCCTTCAAGCCGTATTCTCTGTAACTCTCCGGCAAAAATCCCAGCCGCACACCCTTTAACAGGCTGTAAGCCATGATCGCGCTGCCGCTGGTCTCCAGATAGTTGGGAGCTTTCCCCCCCAGCGCGGGCAGTTGATACCACATGCCGCTCTCATCCTGGAACTTTAACATGGAATCAATCAAATCCAAAAACGCCGCTTTTAATTTGTCATAATCCGCCTGACAGGAATCGTCAGGCTCACATTTGCTCAGGGTATCCAACAGCGCCATGGAATACCATCCCAGCGCACGCAGCCAGAAATTCTGGGACAATCCGGTCTCCTTATCGCACCAAAACGCCTTCTTGGAGGCATCGTAGCCATGATAGTACAGTCCGGTCTCAGGATCCCGCACATTCCGGATCACAATGTCAAACTGGTGAAAAATATCCGCGTAATTCTTCTTGTTGTTGAACTTGGTCTCATACTCCATATAGAAGGGCTGCCCCATGTACATGCCATCCAGCCAGACCTGATTGGGGTAGATCTTCTTGTGCCAGAAACTCCCCGCCTCTGTCCTGGGTTGGTTCTGCACCTGACTGTAGATCAAGTCGATCGCCTTGCGGTACTTCTCCTTGCCGTTTAGGGCGTAAAGCGCAAACAGCGTCTTCCCCGCATTTACATTGTCAATATTGTAATCTTCCACGGAATACTTGTTGATCGTGCCGTCCTCCTGTACTCTGTGGTCGATGAAAGCATCCGCAAACTGATAATATTTCTCCTCGCCGGTGGCCTGATAGATCTCAAGAAGCGCCAAAATCATGCATCCGTCTATGTAATTCCATCCGGCTGCCTTCCCCTCCATAGCTTTCTCGATATTCCAAGCGGGAACATCGAGCGTACTCTTCTCAATCAACTCATCAATATATTGTTCAAAAATTGGCATCTGCATGACCCCGAAACCTCCATTCCTGATGTTATATCCCATTGTACTACATTTCCAGGCTTCTAGTCAACAGCGTTTGTGGCGGTACAGACGTAACAGTTCAGACCACCGCCACTCCCGCCAGTCCAAGGAACAAACTAATCAGGTACAGGCACAACAGATGGATCGGATAAAACGCATAAAATACATATTTCAGATTGATTCCCCGCTTTCCATTGTAGAGAACCATCGGCAGGAAAGCCATAGGCGCAGGTAGTTCCCACAAAAAGGACACCGCTCCCGCCACCATCTGCACCGGTCTCCATCTCGCGGTCACATACAGCACCATGATGCAGAGAACTCCGCGGGCGCCATAATCTGTCTGCAAAAAATGCGCCGCCAGTCCCCCGATACAGATCATTGCACCGGCCGATAAAAAGCACAGCACACGATTCCGGATCTTATAACGCGCCCAATCCACGGCCATCATCGTGAGCAATCCCAAAAAGAGGGTGAAAAAAACATTCTGGTAACCAATTTCCAAAAAGCTGGCGTTGAAGGCCAGATCAAAAGGAATCTCCGACACAAGCGCAAAGATTCCCAGCCGCAGAGCATACTTTTTCGCACTGTGCGTCCGGTGAAATCCTTCCACCAAGAGAAAACAGTATATGGGAAATGCAATCCTCCCGATAGAACGCATCACAGAATAAATCCGGTAGAGAGATGCATAGTCTGTGACTTCCAACACCCGTTCCGCGGTGCTGATGACCCGCCTGGTCAACAACATTCTCGCCAAAAGTACCGCCGCCGTGTGATCCACCAGCATGGTGATCACAGCGATCAGTTTCAACGTACTGCCGGACAAACCCCGGTGGTGGAATCTGACCACCCCGTTTTCCTCCGGCTTTTTCCTTTCCTGTACCTCCTCCATAGGATCCTCCTCATCTTTGTCGCCTAGACCACATAAGTCAACCCACCTTGTAGCCGGTTCCCCACACCACCTTCAGGTATCTGGGTTCTCTGGGATTGTTCTCGATCTTCTCCCTGATATGTCGGATATGTACAGCAATGGTATTGTCCGCGCCGATCGCCTGCATATTCCAGATGGACTCATAAATCTGGCTGATTGAGAGCACCTTGCCTCTCTCCTGCACTAACAGCCTCAAAATCTTATATTCAATGGGAGTCAGCTTCACTTCTCTGCCCTCCACGTACACGGTCCTCTGAACGTCGTTGATCTCCAGCCCATCTATCCGGTAAATACAGTTGATGCTCTCCCTCACATTGACCAGTTGAGTATAACGCCGCAGTTGAGATTTTACCCTCGCCAACAGCTCCAAAGGATTGCATCCCACCGTCACATAATCGTCCGCACCGGAGTTTAACGCCATGATCTTGGCCGTCTCCGCCGTCTGCCTCGACACAATAATGATGGGAACGCTGCTCTTTCTGCGCAGAGTGGCTATCATCTCTATTCCGCTCCCCCAACCGTCGGCCCCCAACTCCACATCGATCAGCATCAGATGAATCTCTTTCTGTTCCAAAGTCCTATATAATTCTTTCAGAGAGGACACCACCGTCATCATCAGTCCCTCTCCTGCAAACAGCGGCGCCATAGTCTCTGCGATCCCCGTGCTGTTGTTAAACACCAAAATCATCTTGTCCATTTTCTGCGATCTCCTTTCTCTCCTCATCTTCGATCTTCTATATCTTTTATCTTCTATCTTTTCTATCTTCTCTATTTTCCGACCTTCTTATCTTCTCAATCTCTTGATCTTCTTGACTTATCTTCTCTATCTTCCAAAACTCTTATTATCAACTTTACTTCTATAATAGTTATCATTCTAATATAATTCTGCAAACTTTTTGCATCATTTTTACATAATTTTAGATAATTTTTCAAAAAAATTGCTTCCAAAATAATAGACGTATTTTGAAAGCAAAAAGTTTCACATAATTTCTATTTTTGCGCTATTTTTGTAACAGTTCAGCCTGTTCAGGTTACCCAAATGTTACGGAAAGTTACGCTCCAGCGGGGTAATTGTTCCCATTCGGACACGTTTTCACTCGATGAAACACGTCGGCACATAAGCTGACAAAGTACGTCAGCTAAGTGCCGACGTGTTTCAACGGTTC